>NZ_JBKZWT010000001.1:0-86218 GCF_047759905.1 Sinomonas sp. G460-2
CCGCCGAGTCCGGCGTCAGGGTGGGCTGCTTCCGCCCGCCCTCGGTGCCCGACGGAATCTCACGCCTGCGGCTCACGGCCCACGCCGGCCTCACCCCCGACGACATCGACCGCGCCTGCGCCGTGCTGGCGAGCCGGCTGAAGGAAGCCCTGTGAATTTCGCTTCAGGAGACATCCCCAGTGTCATCGTCGTCACTGGGACGGACACCGGCGTCGGAAAGACCGTGACGACCGCGGCCCTCGCGGCCGCGCTCCATCGGCGCGGCCGGACCGTCGCCGTGTACAAGCCGGTCCAGACCGGGAGCGCCCACGGCGACTCCGACATCGCCGAGGTGCGCCGCCTGTGCGGCGACGTCACAGCTCACGCGGGCACGGTGCTCCGCGAGCCGCTCGCCCCTCTCCCCGCAGCGGAGTTCGACCGCATTGCGCTCCCGACGGTCGCCGAGCATGCACGCCGCGTTCGCGAACTCGCCCGGGTGCACGATCACGTGGTGGTCGAGGGCGCGGGGGGCCTCCTCGTGGAGCTCGACGATTCCGGGGCGACGATCGCCGACCTCGCCCAGGCAATGGACGACGGCGGCACCCGGCCCGGCGTCGTCGTCGTCACCCGCGCGGCGCTCGGCACGCTCAACCACACGGCCCTCACGCTCGAGGCCCTCGAACGGCGCGGTCTGCGCGTCCTCGGGCTCGTCCTCGGCTTGCGGCCCCGGCAGCCCGGGCTTGCCGAGAGGGGCAACATCCTTCGGCTCGCGAGCTGGGATGTTCCGCTCGTTGGAGCGATCCCCGAGGGCGCGCCGCTCCTGGCGTCCGAGGAGTTCGGCGCGAGCTCGGCGGTGTGGCTCGCCGGGCTGGTGCCGGCATGAGCGCTGCATCTCTCAGTGCCGCAGCTCCCAGTGCCGCATCTCCCAGTGCTGTACCCCTCACCGCCTATCACGTCGTGCGGGACCCGGGTCTCGCGCGGGAGGTCCTGCACCGGCCCCAGGACTTCAGCCCTGCGAACGCGCTCGTCGCCGTCACGCCCCTTACCGGGGCGTCGCTGCGCGTCTTGCAGCGCGCGCGGTTCGCGCTCCCGCCGATCCTGGCCAGCAACGACACCGACTCGCATGCCGGCATTCGCAAGGTGGTCGCTGGCTTCTTCACCCCGGCAACGGTCGCGGCGATCGAGCCGCGCATCCGCGAGCTCGCCCGGGAGTCGGCGCGGACGGCGGCCGCGCTGAGCCTGTCCAGTGGCGCCCTGGGAGACCGCATCGACCTCGTTGACGCCGTGGCCGCGCTGCCGCCCGCGATACTCATGCTCGAACTGCTCGGCATCGACGTTCCGGGCGACGAGCTCGCTGCGCTCAAGGCGTGGAGCAGGGAGTCACTCGAGCTGTTCTGGGGCTGGCCGGATCCGGACCGCCAGCTCGAACTCGCCCACAGCGCCGCCGAGTTCTACGACTGGCTGCGGGATCTGGTGGACCACTCCGTGGTGTCGCCGTCGCGGAATCTGTTCGGAGCGCTCGATGCGCACGGCCTCTCGAATCCGGCGATCTGCTCGCTCGGCTACTTCCTGCTCATCGCGGGCCAGGAGACCACGACCCAGCTCATCAGCACCGTGCTGTTCCGGGTGTTGGAGGGCTCGTGCTCGGTCACGTGGGCGGAGGCCTCCGATCCGGCGCTCGCTCGAGAGGCGGTCCGGCGGGTCCTCGCGACCGAGTCGTCCGTACCAACGTGGCGCCGCGTGGCCGCCCGGGAAACCGAGCTCGGCGGGGAAACGATCCCCGCCGGCGCAGAGATCCTTCTCGAACTGACCGGCAACCATCGGCTGGCCGCTTCGGGGCGCCCAACCGACTACGGTCTCGCGTTCGGCTCAGGTATCCACCGCTGCCTCGGCGCGAAGCTCGCGGAACTCGAGGCCGCCGTCGTCGTCCACGAAACCGCCGCCGCACTCCCGCGCGTCCGCCTTGCCGACCCGGCCCCCGAGTGGATTCGCCTTCTCTCGTTCCAGGCGCCGCGCATGGTCACCGTTGAACGGGTGAATCTGGAGGCAACGTGAGGTCGTCGTGCGGCCTTGTGACGGTGGACGACGCGCATCAAAAGTCCTCAGGCAGCCGCGGCGCGCGCACGGCCATGAGCTGGCGCAGGTCCTCGTTGCGGCGGTCGAAGGACTGGTCGATCTCGGCAGCTGCGGCCCAGGACCGCCGCAGGCTGTCGCGGAGTCGCTCGATGCCGGCCTCGATGCCCCGGATCAGGAGCGCGCCGGCATGCTCGATGCGAAGCCCGCTGACACTGAGGGTCCTCTGAAGCTGCGCGATGGCGGTCATCGTCGTGCCTTTCTCTGAAATGGTGTTCCCTGTTCCTCTATTCGATCGCCTGCTGGGACCACCCACATCCGTGTTCAGTACGGATTTCCGAAGCCGGCATGTGCCATGATGAATTCATGAGCGTGGGCGAGGTTCCTGCGACTCTGCGGCACGCTGGCGTCACGCAGCGGGAACTGGACGTGCTCCGTCTGGTGGGGCTGCGGCTGCGCAATAGCGAGATTGCCGCCCAGCTATTCGTGTCTGAGCGCACCGTAGAAAGCCACGTCTCGGCATTGCTCCGCAAGCTGGGCGGGAGCGATCGGCTCTCCCTGGCCGCCGCAGCCGAGCTCTTGAACCGCGCTGGGGTCCCAGCGTGGACGCTGCCGCGACCGCTGACCTCGTTCATCGGGCGCGAGGAAGAGATGACGAGGCTGTCGGAGCTCCTCACGCTCCACCGACTCGTGACCGTCACCGGACCCGCTGGGACGGGCAAGACCCGTCTGGCTCTCGAGGTGGCCGCCAGCTCGGAGCGCGGGATTCCGCTCCTCATCGACCTCGCCTCATTGCCGCCCGAGGGGGACGTTGCGGTCTTCGTCGCGGACTCGCTCGGACTCGAGCACGGAGGCGGCAGCCTCCCGGACCGCCTCACCGAGGCCCTCCGGGAGAGCGAGACGTGGATCCTGGCGGACAACTGCGAGCACGTCGTCGAAGCCCTCGCCGAGCTGCTCCGCGAGTGGATGCCGCGCTGCCCGGCCCTGCGAGTCCTGACAACGAGCCGGCGGCCGCTTCGCGTCGAGGGCGAGTCCCTGTACGAGTTGGGCCCGCTTTCCGTGCCGTCCGAGACCGACGACCCGGACGTGGTGCTGGCATCCTCGGCCGGACGGCTGTTCGCCGAGCGGGGAGCGAGCTCGCTGGCCAGCTTCTCCGTCAACCCCGAGAATGCCGGCGCCGTGGCGGCCGTGTGCCGACATCTCGACGGTCTCCCGCTCGCGCTCGAGCTCGCAGCGGCCCGCCTTCGTGCGCTCACGCCGCAGGAACTGCTTGCCCACCTCGACGAGGCACTTCTCAGGTCGGGACCCGGCGGTGCCATCACGCGGCACAGCACCCTAGAAGCCGCCCTCCAGTGGAGCCTTGAGCTCCTCTCCGACGAAGAGCTGTTCCTCTTCGAACGATGCTCTGTGTTCCCGGCGGACTTCGACTACGGCACCGCAGAACAGGTCCTGGCCGCCCCTCCGCTCACCAGCCCCGACGTGCGCCGGTTGCTGCCCCAGCTCGTAGACCATTCCCTCGTCTCCGCGCGAACGGTCGGCGGCATCACGGTCTTCAGGATGCTGGACAGCGTGCGGCACGCGGCTGCCGCCCGGCTCGCGGAGCGCGGCGAGTCAGAGCTACTGGCCAGGCGCCATGCCCGGTACCACTTGGACCATGCTCTCGAGCTGGCGCAGGGGCTCCGTGGCCCGGACCAGCCGCGGGCACTCTCCTGGTTCGAGCAAAGGTGGCCGGATCTGCGCACCGCGATGTCTTGGACGCTCGAAAGCGGCCAGACCGCGGATGCCTGGGCTTTCCTGGCTGGCATCGGGATGGGCTGGGAGACCCTCGGGGTCCGGCGAGAGATCTTCGACTGGCTCGACCAATTGGAGAAGTCGCCGCCACCGGCGGCTCTGAACGCAGGCGCCTGCGCCGCAGCCGCCGTCGTCCTCTGTTGCCAGGACACGGGAGCGGCGCTGGACAGGGCCCGACAGGGGGCTGCGCTGGCCGCCGACGGCGACAGCGCCACCGTGGCACTGACGCAGCTGGCCTTGGGCTGGGCCTTGGGATACCACGAAGGCTCGGGGGCCGGCCAGGCCGAACTCGAGGCAGCGGAGCGGACCTTCGGTGCGTTCGGCGACCGCTGGCACCAAGCCCTCGCGTTGGAGGGCCTTGGCCTCGGCGAGGAAGCGACGCCCCGTTCGGTGGCGAGCCTCCTCAGGGCAGCAGCGCTATTCGGAGAGCACGGCGATCAGGTCAAGCGGGCCAACTGCCTGAACCAGATGGCTCATCGCTGCGTGGACGCCGGGATACGGCTGGACGAGGCGAGTGCGTGGCTCGAGGAGGCCCGTGCGCTCGCGCTGGCCACCGGCAACGAGCACGAGCTGCTGCACTCAGACCTTTTCCGAGCGCGGCTCGACCTCAGAACTGGCAACCGGGTAGCCGCGGCAGCCGGCTTCGGGCTGCTTCTTGGTGGGTTCCGGCGCATTGGGGACCGGCGATGCGCCGCCCGCTGCTTGCTGGGCCTAGGCCAAACGGCCGCGCTGCGCGGAGACTCGAGTGCGGCGGTCGGGCTGCTGACCGAGAGCGCAGGGATGGCCGCCACCACCACGGACGCCTACGAGTTGACTACCGCGCTGGCGCTGCTGGCCACGTCAGCGCTGACAAGGAAGGGCCCCCGCGCGGCAGCGGTGCTTCTTGGCGCCGCCGAGGCCGCTGCCGTCCGCCTCGACGACGCGCGCCGAGATGCCATCCCGGAACTAGACGAGGCCCGCGCGGCGCTGCCAGGGACTCTGAATCGCGAGGAGTGGGAGGCGGCGCTCGCAGAGGGTGCGCGGAGCCCGATTCCGGCGCTGCTGCACTTCTGATCCTCAAGTACGCGGTCTTCTTGTCGTAGAGGTTTTGCCATGCCGAACGACGACGAAGCGCCGCTGCGCAAGTTGCCCGTCTCGGAGTGGACCGCGCCAACAGGGTTTGGCCGCGAGCGGGAGTAGGATCGCGGGCATGCATCGGTCTTCGGTGTTGATCTGCGGTGCCGGTATCGCTGGGCCGACTCTGGCGTACTGGCTGGCGCGATATGGGTTCCACCCGACGATTGTGGAGCGCGCCGAGGATCGGCGTTCGAGCGGCAACCCCGTCGACGTCCGCGGCGAGGCCGCCCAGATTGCCAGCAGGATGGGAATCTTGCCGGGCCTGCGCGAAGCCGCCACCTTCGCGACCGGTTTTGCCTTCGTCACCGACAGCGGTCGCCCAATCGGTCCGCTGCGGCTGGGCCGGCCACGCAGTGACGAAGTCGAGGTGCCAAGAAACGACCTCGCGGCCATCATCAGCGACGCCGCTCGCGACGACACCGAATTCTTGTTCGGCGACTCGATCACCGCGCTGCGCCAGGACCCCGGCGGGGTTGAGGTCACCTTCCGCCGCACCGCCCCGCGCCGATTCGACCTGATCGTCGGCGCCGACGGACTGCACTCGAGCGTGCGTACGTTGGTGTTCGGCCCTGAGGAGGAATTCGTCCACCACCTCGGCCTGTACATCGCCACCCTGCCGCTCGATCGCCCCGCCGCCGACCCGACCACCATCCTCATGTACAACGCGCCGGGTCGTTCTCTGACCGTGCACCCGGTGCGCGGCGAAGCAGGAGTCGGCTTCATCTTCCGCGGGCCGGCCATCCCCGACCTTGGCCATCGCGACACCGAAGCCCACAAGCGGGTCGTCCTCGACGCCTACGCCGACGACAGCTGGCATCCGCCCGACATCCCGGACCTCCTGGACCGCCTGCGCGCCGTTCAGGACCTGTACTTCGACTCGATCAGCCGGGTTCGGCTGCCGGTCTGGTCGAGCGGCCGGGTGGCACTCCTCGGGGATGCGGCCTCCTGCGTGTCCCTTTTCGGAGACGGGTCCAGCCTGGCCATGATCGGAGCAGCAACCTTCGCCGAGTCTCTGGCCGCCACGCCCAACGACCACGCCGCCGCGTTCCGCGCCTATGAGACCCGCCACCGCAAGGCGAGCGGCCCGCGCCAGCGCGGCTTTGCCTTGGCCGCCGCGTTGCTGGTCCCCGCGACGCGTACCGGCATCACCGCTCGCAACCTCATCGCTGGCATGCTCCCGCGTGTGGATGGCTGAACACCGCATGATCCCGGTGGCATCACGCTCAGCGGCAGCGCTCATCGGCCCGGTATCCAGCGGACGCTACGCCGAATCGCCACCGATGGCCACGGCGATCTGCGCCCCTCCGTCGGCAGCTTCGCAGGGCGTGCCTTCCGTCGACGATGGCCACGCTTGTCGGAGGTGACCAGGGGAAGCGCCCCAGGCGGCGAGGATCGTAAGGATCGCCTGTCGCATCCACCGGGGACCCAGATGACGATGTGCAGGTCGCCCCCAAGAGCCGTTGACCATCCTGCCCACGCGGCGACCATGTCAGGATGGGCTATGACCGAGCGCCTCATGCTCCTCGACACCGCCTCGTTGTACTTCCGCGCCTTCCACGGGGTGCCCGAGTCGATCCGGCGGGAGGACGGGACGCCGGTCAACGCCGTCCGCGGACTGCTGGACATGATCGCCCGGCTCACCGTGGACTTCGGCGCCACCCACCTCGTCGCGTGCTGGGACGACGACTGGCGCCCGCGTTGGCGCGTGGACCTCATTCCCTCCTATAAGGCCCACCGGGTCGAGCGGAACGTGGCGGACGGCCCCGACGTCGAGGCCGTCCCCGCAGGCCTCGTCGCCCAAATCCCGCTGATCCGCCACGTGCTGGGCCTCGCCGGGATCGCCGTCGTCGGCGCCCCGGAACACGAGGCAGACGACGTCATCGGCAGCTATGCCGAGCATGCCACGCTGCCCGTAGACGTCGTGACCGGCGACCGCGACCTCTTCCAGGTGGTCGATGACGCCCGCGACGTGCGGATCGTCTACACCGCGCGCGGCATGAAGAACCTCGAGACCGTCACCGAAGCCGTCGTAGTGGGCAGGTACCGCGTGCTGCCCGAGCAGTACGCCGACTACGCGGTGCTCCGCGGCGACGCCTCGGACGGGCTCCCAGGCGTGGCGGGTATCGGCGAGAAGTCCGCCGCTACCCTGATCGGGCGCTTCGGCACGCTCGAGGGCCTCCTGGAAGCGGCCGAGGATCCCGACAGTGGGCTGCCGGCCCCGATGCGGGCCAAGCTCAACGCAGCCGCCGATTACCTCGAGGTGGCTCCCGCAGTGGTGAATGTGGTCCGCGACCTCGACCTCCCCGCGCTCGACGCCGCCGGGGCACGGCTCCGGGCGGTCGACGACGGCCCCCGCCTCGAGCTCGAACGGCTCGCCTCGGCGTGGAACCTCGGCGGATCGGTCAAGCGCCTGCTCGCGGCGCTCGACCGGCACGGCTGACCATCCCCGCCCCCAGGGACTTCAGGTGAGCCGCAGCGTGGGAGAAGGGCCCCAACAGGACTGCGTCTTCTGGTTCGTCCGCGAGGAGCACGAGCCGGGCCACCCGGATCTGGAGTCGTACTTCCCGCCGGGCCACTCGGCCCCTCGAGCCGACGGCGCGCTCTGACCCGCGGTCTTAATGAGCTTCGGACTTCCGCTGCATCTTTTCACGGTAGAAAACTAGATCGCCCGCCTGCTGGGGGCTTACAAACGGAACACTCGCAGGATTTGACTGATGGGGCCCGCGTTACCCCAAAGCGTTCGGGTAACTGGGTCTATACGCCTCGCAGTGCGCTCGCACCCTTGAAGCGTCCTCGCACGTGCTCAATGCGCATCGATTGGATCAAGGCTCAGGGCGTCAGGACAGGGCGGAGTCTCTCGGTGAGCGGGGCCTCGCGGTTCGCGAAGTCCGCCGGGGTAATGCTGATCCCTCGGCCGAGGATGGCCTTGACTGCGTTGAAGTCCTTCGGAGCGCCGATGGTGTCTGCGGCTAGGAGGATCCCTTCCTTGAAGTAGCCGACAACCAAGGTGTGGTCAGTCTGTTCGCGGATGACCTCTTCGTCGAACCCGGTGAGGATGCCTGCGGTCTGCAGCTTGAACTCGTACTGGTTCGACCAGAACCACGGCACGCCGCGCTCGGGGATCGGCTGCCCGAGCAGGTCGGCGGCGACGAACCGTGCATGTTCTGTCACGTTCGGCACAGACTCGAGACGGAGCCGTTCACCCCCGAGGAAGTATGAGTTCCGCTGCGAGGCGATGTCACCGACCGCATAGACGTCGGGCAGGGTGGAACGGCAGGCCTCGTCAACTACGACGCCGTTGGACACCTCGGCACCGGCCGACGAAAGCACCTCGACACGGGGAGCGACGCCGACGCCGACGACCATGATGTCGGCCGGAAGCCGTTCGCCGTTCTCCAGCATCACTGCTGTTGCCCGATCCCCATCGGTTTCGATGGCAGCGATCCGGGCTCTCGTCACGACCCGCACGCCGCGAGCTTCGTGCGCCTGTTGGAGGTGCCCGGCGAGCACTGGGCCGGCGACCCGTGCGAGCAGCCGATCAGCCGCTTCCAGCACGGTCACACAGAGGCCGAGCTTCGAGAGCGTCGACGCCGTCTCTAGGCCGATGTATCCGCCGCCGATGAGCACGGCGTGCTTCGCTTGACGCGTGAGTTCGGCGAGCCGTTGCGCGTCCTCGAGGGTCCGGACCGAGACCACGTTCCGTGCGTCTGCCCCCGGCAATTCCAGCCTCCGGGCGGCAGCCCCGGCCGCCCACACCAAAGCCCCGTAGCCTATGACCCTGCCGTCCGCGGTCGTCACCGTGTGCCCGACCGGATCAATCTGGGTGACCGTCACGGCAGTGAGGAGCTCAGCCGCTCCGCCGGCCCAGTACTCCGCCTGGCGCAGCAGTAGTTCCGCTCCGCCGACCTCGCCCAGCATGTATCCCTTGGAGAGCGGGGGGCGTTCATAGGGCAGCTGCGCCTGGGCCTCGAGCACCCCGATCCGGCCTTGGTGGCCGGACTTGCGCAGCTGGCCCACGAGCGCGACACCCGCGTGGCCGCCGCCGACGATGAGGACATCGAATCGTTCCATCAGCGTTCAGTCCTCAGTGGTCGCGACTGTGACACGCACGCCGTCGTGCTCGGGCCTCAGCTTGAGCTGGCAGCCGAGCCGGCTGTCCGGCTGGCGGTCCACGATGTCGAGCATGACAGCCTCGTCCCAGTCCGGCTCCGAGAACTTCATGCGCCAGGACTCGGCGACCCGGACGTGGCAGGTCCCGCAGTTCATCTCGCCACCGCACTCCCCCTCGATGCCCGGGATGTCATGGTTCACCGCCGTGGTCATCACCGAGTCGCCGGGCGTGAACGCTACTTCGTGCTCGACGCCGTCAGCCGGGGTGATGTACGTGATTTTGGGCATTGGTCTCGTTCCCTTCTTCAGGCGATGGCAGGTACGCGCGGCTCGAAGGCCAGCGGAAGGCTCGTCAGGCCTGTGGTGTTGGTGGAATGCACCCACTCCGGCTCTCCGGCGAGGTGCAGGTCGGGGAAGCGTGCGAACAGCTTCTGCAGGAGGACGCGCAGCTCGAGACGCGCAACGTTCCGGCCAAGACAGATGTGCTCGCCGTCGCCGAAGCCGAGGTGCGGGTTCGGATTGCGGGTGATGTCGAACTCGGTCGCGGACGGGCCGAACACCGTCTCGTCGCGGTTGGCCGAGACGACCCACCCGACCACCCAATCGCCCTGCTTGATCTGCCTGCCGCCGATCTCCAGGTCTCTGGTTGCCACGCGCAGTCGGTTCTTGGACGGGGTCACCCAGCGGATGATCTCCTCGACCGCGGTCTTCGCAGCCTTGTCGTCTTGCAGTAGCGCAGCCTGCTCGGGGCGCTTCGCAAGCTCCATAATCGCGATCGCGGCAGCATTGCGGGTCGTCTCCAGGCCGCCTGCCACGACGGTGAAGCCCATGTTCCCGGCTTCCCGCTCGCTGAGAAGCTTTCCGCGGTAGTCCTTGTTCGCAATGAGGGTCGCGAAATCGCCGCCGGACTTGCCGCGGCGGGCGAGCACATGGTGGGACATGTAGTCGTTAAGCTCGCCCATAGCGTCGGCGATCATCGCGTTGTAGTCGGTCGCGTTCGGGTCTCCCCAGCGGGGATCGTCGGGGTGCAGCATCCGCAGCGTGATGCCGCGCACCTTCTGCCAGTCCTCGCGCGGCACATCCATCAGGCTCAGGAAGAGCCGGACGGGCAGCAGCGCGGCGATCTGGGTGACCCCCTCCGCCCTCCCGTCTCCGGAGATCTCATCGAGAATCTCGTCGACGATCCGGTCGCAGTCTTGATGAAACTTCGCGACGGCAGGGACGCTGAAGTGCGGGTTGAACGGAGCACGCAGTGCCTGATGCTTCGGCGGGTCGAGCACGACGAGATTGACGTCGTACCCCATCTTGTACCGCTCCTCTTCGGTGAGGTCGCGGCCGTTGGGAGGGATGTGGGTGCCCGCAGCGCTGGAGAAGTTCTCCGGTTCCTGGAGCAGGCGGAGGCAGTCCTCGTAGCGGGTCAGCGTCCAGAACCCGCGCGAGTACCCTGGCGCATCCGTCCAATGCACGGGGTCCTCCTCGCGGAGCTGCTTGAGCACGGCGTGGAACTCGGTGCCGGCGAAGAACTTGGGATCGACGAGCTTTGCGTCGATGTCCTCAGGCAGTGTCATGGCGTTCTCTCCTTTGGTCAGTATCCGCGGTAGCCCTGGACCCAGAGCTGGTTGCGGGCCTCGAGGTACTCGATGGGGGCGGGGTGTGTGAGGCAGTAGGGGTCGTTGTGCACGATCGCCTCGACGACCTGCTTGCCGACGTTCTCGGCCGTCTTGGGTTCGTTGTGGGCCCATTTCGCATCCCGGACCTGGACGTAGGCGATGCCCTGAGACAGGTCCTCCCCAGTTTCCAGCTTCCGGATGTCCCGGCTGCGCTCGCCGATGCCGGTCGTGATCTGGCCGGGGTACAGCACGGTGACGCCGAAGTCGTCGCCATGGTCGATCAGCTCCTCGCGGAGGGTGTCGCTGAGGCCATCGACGGCATGCTTCGCGGCCGTGTACAGGCCGTGGCCAGGCGTGAGTGACGTGGTCGCCATCGACGAGGTGTTCAGGATCTGCTTGCGGCCTTCCTGCTCCCGCATCCGCGGAAGGAACGCCATGACGCCATTCACGACGCCGAAGTAGTTCACCTCGGTCATCCAGCGGAAGTCCGCGAGCGTCGCGTTCCACACTGCACGGAAGGGCCGCCAAGTAACACCGGCGTTGTTGTGGAGGATGTCGACCCGGCCGAACTCGCTGAACGCCTCGTCCGCCAGCGACTCGACCGCGGCGTAGTCGGTGACGTCGAGCTTGCGGGAGCGGGCCGTGCCGCCCGCCGCGCTGATCTCCTCCGCCGCACCGGCCGCAGCGTCGCCGTCGAGATCGGCGATGAGCACCCTGGTGCCCAGACGCCCCAGCTCGAGGGCAATCGAGCGGCCGATCCCGTTCCCAGCACCCGTGACGACGGCGCTCGCGCCGTCGAACTTCATTTCCGTGACCACTTTGAATGAGTCCTCTCCACTCGACGGTGCATCCTCTTTGATGCGACTTACCGGCGAGCCGGTCTCCCTGTACTGTATGGAGGGCCAACCATGCTTCACTAGCATGTAGCTATACTTTTCAATACGATTTGTGAATAACGAGGGAGTCGCTCGTGAAACTGATCTGGCCCATCCGGCGCAGCTTCGTCGGTTATGTCCGCGGCAGCGAGGGAACCGTGGCCCTCGGCGACGGCGCAGAGGAGACCGAGGAGGGATTTGTCTTCCAGGGCATTCCCAGGTCCTCGCTTGCCTTTGTCGGGAGCGTGCACTTCCAGGCGCACGGCGGAATGCTCGACGTGTTGATCGGCGATCCGGCCTTTGCCATCGACGGCGAGGTCGGGACGCTGAGCATCACAACCGGCCCGGGCGCGGCACGCAACACGATTGCGAGGCTCACTGGGATCCGCGACGGCGACCCGGCAAGCGGGCAGCTACTCCTGACGTACGAGGGCACCCGGCTGCTGGGAGACGTCTACGAGCCCGGCTCGCCCCTCGACCCATTCCGGATCGAGCACGACGATGCTTGACATCGTCAAGCTCGAGCAGTTCACCGTGCTCGCCCGCCATGGCAGCTATACGTCCGCAGCGGCGGCGCTGCACGTGTCGCAGCCCACGCTCACGCGCACCGTCCAGAGCCTCGAGCACACCCTTCAGGCGAAGCTGCTCGATCGGGGCCGCAACGGCGTTGCCCTGACCGAGATCGGCACCGAGTTCCTGCAGCACGCAGAGGACCTCCTCCGGCACGCAGTCAGCATCGAGGCCGACATCGCCGACCGCTCGCGGGGCATCAAGGGCACCGTCCGCTTCGGCGCCGGACCTGCCATCGGCGGAGTCATCGCGCCGGACGTGGTGCAGTCCGTCGTCGAAAGCGGGCACGAGGTAACGCTGAGCATCGTGCTCGCCCGGGCACAGGCCATGTACTCGATGATGCTCGACGGCGACCTCGACTTCTTCATCTCCCGCGCACCCAACCCCGGCTGGAGCGACAAGCTCCAGTCGACCGTGCTCGGCTACGCCCGGACCGAATTCTGGGTGCGTCCCGCGCACCCTCTGGCGGCACAGAAGCGCGTGACGTTCACCGACGTCGGGAGCTTCCCCCGGGTGTGCGGCACCGCGTGGAACGAGCTGCTGTCGGCCCGGACGTCTCCCGAGCTCGCCAAGCTCGTTTACGCCACCATCGAGGTCGACGACTCGGGCATCATGAATCGGCTCGCCCAAGACACGGACGCCGTGCTCATCTCGTACCTCGATCCCGGTCTCGATGGCATGGTCCGCCTCGAGATCGCCGACCGCGGCGAAGAACTCGGCGATCAGCCGGTCATGCTCAGCAGGCCTGCGCACCGCACCCTCTCGCCGGCTGTCCGCTACGTCATGAGGCTCGCGGCCGACCGCGCACGCGCGTCGTATTCGCTGGAAGAGGTCAAGCACCCCTGGTGATCCTCGGGGAAGAACTGCGGGGCAATCCGGCGGCTGTGCCCGCTGGCGCCACCGACCTCACCTCAGAATCCCTCAGTCTCCGGCATGGCCGGCCGCAGGAATCCTGGCGGAGTCGCCCGCGTAGTCGACCTCCTGGACTCGACGTGGCCGCCGTCGCGGCACCAGCAGACCGATTCCCGCGCCGGCCAGTCCAGCCGACGCGCACGCGATCAGTCCCACCGTGAACGCCGCCGAGGTCGGCCCGCCCTGCACCGCGAGAATCGCCCCCGGGATCGCCGCGCCCGCCGATGTGCCGAACGTGCGGATCTGCGCATTGAGCCCGTTGGCCGCGGCGATCTGGGCGCGCGGCACCGAGGCCATGATGACCTGCGGGAAGGCGGAGAACACGAACGCAAAGCAGACGCCGACCACGATGTTCACGACGACGATGACCCAGATGCCCGATGGGGCGAATGCCGGTGCCGCAATCGCCGCCGAGCCGATCCCTGCACCGGTGATGAGCATGGCCTGTGGACCGGCCAATCGGCCCATGCGGGCCACGAACGGGGTTGCCAGCATCTGGGAGAGCGCCGCGGCCATCATCACGAGCGAGGCGGTCAGCGGATCCACGCCGAGGCCCATAAGACGCGGCTCGGTCATGAGCTGCGGGAGGACGACGTTCGAGCCCATGTTCGCGAAGTTGATCAGCAGCGCGGCCGAGTTCGTGAACAGCACCGGTCGCCGCAGGGCCACGCGCACGTCGATCAGCGGCTGGGGCGTACGCAGCATCCAGGCGTTCGAGAGAAGGAGCGCGACGACGCCGGCACCGATCAATCCCAGCACAGGTTCGGACGACCAGCCCCATTCCATGCCTTGGGCAATGGCTGTCAGGAGCGCCGCCGAACCGAGAAGGGTGCCGGCGGCTCCGAGGAAGTCGAACCGTCCGGCCGGCGGGCCGGCGCGCTGCGGCACCGCCGCTGCCAGCCACGCCGAGCAGCCCGCCCCGAGCAGGGCGCACAGCCAGAACACGACGTGCCAGTCGAACCACCGCGCGATCGCCGCGCCGATCGGCATACCGAATGCCGCACCGCCTCCGAGCATCCCCGATGCGAGCGCGATCGCTCCCGGCAGGCGCTCCGGTCCCACAACATCCCGCATGATCGAGACGGACAGCGGGACGACGCCGATCGCGATGCCCTCCACGATCCGGGCAGCGATCATCACACCGGCATCCGAGGTCAGGGCGGCCGTGATCGAGCCGACGGTGAACACGACCATGACGGCGACCGCTGCCCGCTTGCGCCCGTAGAGGTCTCCTGCGCGCCCGCTGATGGGAGCGAATCCGGCCGCCCCTGCCGCAGCACCCGTGACGACCCACGCGGTCAGCCCGCGCGGCGCGCCCAGGAGCGCGGGAAGCTGCGACTGGAGGGGGATGACGACGGTCTGCAGCAGGCCCGCCGTCAGACAGGCTCCCACAAGCGCCGCGACCGTCGAGCGGCTGGAGTCGCCGGACGGTCGCGTGCGTATCGCCCCCGCGGAGCACTCAGTCATCGACATTCGGGTTGTTGGCGTAGTCCCTCTGCATCGACCCTGGGAGGTACTTCTCCTCGTAGCCCCGGACGTCCTGGTAGCTCGGCCTGACGAACCTGTCCCCGGGTCCGACGAAGAGGTCGGTCCCCTTCAGCGTGTGGTGCTTGGCCATGTAGTCGGCGAGAGGCTCCGAACTGCCGTTCTCCCTGATGTCGAGCAGCATCTTCCACGGCTCGATGACACCCGGATAGATGAACGGCGTGACCTCGATCGACTGCCCCATCCCGGTGAGCTCGGCAAGACCCGGCCTGGTGTTCAGATTGGACGAGGGTATGACGTACGCGGGCGTGCCTGGGGTAGCCGCGAGCGCCTCACGGATCTGCTCCCACGTGTGCAGGCCCTCATAGAAGACGACGTCGGCGCTGGTCTCCTGAGCATAGAGGCGACCGCGCCGAATGGCCTCTTCGAGACTGCCGCCGCCTGCCCCATAGCCATCAGTGCGGGCGACAATGACGAAGTCGGGGTCGAGTTCGTCGCGAGCATCGCACGCTGCGTTCAGGCGGCCGATCGCGACCTCGTCATCGACGAGCGCGATGCCTGTCTGGCCGCCGGCCTTCTTCGGGTCGGCCTGGTCCTCGATGTGGATGCCGGCCACACCCGCCCCGATGAATTCCTGGACCGTACGGCGGATGCTAGCCGGCCCTGGGCCATACGCCGTGTCCGCGTCGCAGAACACGGGGATGTCGACGGAATCGGCGACCCGCTTGCAATGCGCCACCACCTCGGTCATGGTGAGCAGGCCGACGTCCGGCACGCCGTACCAGAACGCGGTCATGCCACCGGACACCTCAAAGGCCTCGAATCCCGCGGCCTCTGCCATCTGCGCGTGGATCGGCATGATGCCGAACGGCATGATGACCGTTTCAGGGCGATGGAACAGCGCCTTGAGCCTCGTCGTCTTCTTCTGGGTGATGGTCACCTGAGTCCTCGCTCTCGCCGTCGAATGGGCGGCGCCAATGCAGCGCCGCCGGTTCAACGCTAGGGATCGGAAGGCGATAGGGCCAATGCATCTTAAGTGGTACTTGAATTCATCTGGTGCATGGAATGGAGGAGCGCATGCGAGAGCCGCGCAGCCCTCCGACCACGCGGTTCTCGCCCTTCGGCTTGCTTCGCTCAAGCCTCGATCACCGACGCCGCGATGGGCTCTGCCGCTCGCGAGCCGAGATTGCGACCCGAACGGAGGTCGCCGGCGCCCGGCAGGAGCCGCTGGACGGTGAACAACGCCATCCCGACCACGAACAGCCCCGCGCCGAGCCAGATGGCGCCCGTGTAGGAACCAGTCCGGTCGATGATCTGCCCGAATGCAATCGGGAAGAGGAGCCCGCCGATCCCGGACGCGATGTACGAGACCGCGAACAGGGTCCCGAACCGCGAACGCGGATACTCCCGCACGACGAAGTACGCAATGATGTCGCCCTCTGCGCCCTGATTGACGCTCACCAGGATCGCGCCCAGACCCACCAGCACCACGGGCAGCAGCCTGGCCTGGGTGAGCAGCAGCGCTCCGATCAGGGAGATGCCGAGGAGGATGTACGCCGCCTTGTACCTGGATACGACGTCCAGCAGGAAACCACCGCCGAGTCGGCCTGCCACCGCGCCGACGCTGAACACACTTGTGATCACGGTGGCCGCCACCACACCCAGACCACCGTCGAGCAGGATGGGCGCCATATTCGAGAGGAACGCGTTGGCCGCCCCGGCCACGAACAGGTTCGCGAACATGAGCGCCCAGAATCTCGGCATCTTCAGCACGTCACGGACCGTCCGCCCGTCGCCATCGAGCGGGACTTGACCTTCGGGCGCGACTCCTGCGTCGGCCTCTTCCACGGCCGCGGCCGCAGACACCTGGACTCCCTCACCAGGCATCGGCTTGACGATGCCGAATAGCACGGCCGGGATCGCGATGACCAGCGAGAAGGCCGCGAGGACAAGATAGCCGGTGTGCCATCCCCATGAGTAAACCGCCCAGCTCACAAGCGGCACCCCTGCGAACGGCATCAGGGTCCCTCCTGCGCCGACCAAGCCGAACGCCGTCCCGATGCTCTTCTCGAACCACGGAACGATGGCCCGGTTGAGAACGACAAGGTAGCCGAATGATCCGAAGAAACCGATGAAGGCGGCCACCGTGTAGAAGAGGAACAGGTTCGAAGGAATAATCGCGAAGACCACCAGCAGGATGGTGTAGGCAACAAGGCCGAGGCCAGCTGTCAGCTTGACACCGCGACGGTCGGCGACGCGGCCAGCGATGACGGAGAAGACGCCGAACATCAATGAGAGCCACGGAGAGATCAGCACCTCGGTGGTCGTCCAGCCCGTAGCCGCGATCGTCGGCTTGATGAACACGCTCGCCGTCGTGAGCATGAGTACTGGACCCGCACCGTAGGCGAACGCCGCGGCGAAGGCTGTCCGGCCGCCTCCGCCGCCCCATTCGCGCTTGGCCGAGGGCCGCTGCCCTGACGTCCCCGCGGTCACACGAGGCCCCAGATACCGAAAGATGGAGTCATGGCACTTGCGCTCCTTTGCGCTCTGACTGATGGGTGCGCGGGTGCAGCAAGATCAACAACCGGCGCCCGCTTCCACGAATGTAAGAGGCATCACAATCCCACGTCCAATGCAATCAATCCCTTGATCCGATACGCGTGGTGCATAGATGTCGTGGCAGAGGCTACGTTGGGCCCGAGTTTCAGGACCCGCGGAGCCACTGAGCGTTTCCGATGATTCATCTGAGCGATAACTGCACTCTCTGGCCCAACTGACGACCCAAACGCCACCGGCCCGAGGGGCACCAGCCATGCCCAGATGCTCAATTGCGCAGTGAAACCCCTCGCACGAGCAGGTCGCGGGCTTCCTTCCTCGTCAATTTCGTCGCACTGGGTGCACCCAAACGCCCCATCACCCAGAACCGCTGTTCCGCGGGGCAATAGGGTGGTTCGAGGCCTTTCGCAACGGTTCCGTGCAACGATCTAGAGCTGGTGCAGCGTCGGCTGAACTAGTTGGCGGATCGATCTCGCCGCGCATGGCAAAGGTCTTCGGAAAGGGCATACATGCCGCTGGACTGCAACTTGCTCGGCGTCCGCCGAACAGATCGTGAGCCTCCGCGGCCTAGCATCCGAGGAAGCTGCAAGTCGCGAACAGCGGAAATGGACGGCCTATCTGCAAGTACTTGCAGATAGGCCGTCCGCTTTTTGCAAATAGAGGATCAAACTTGCAACTAGACCTCTATCTCACACTCTCTCTCTCAGAAGGCCCAGTTCTTGCCCGTGAAGTCGGGAGGCGCGGAATCCTGCGGGTTCGGCAGTGCTTCCGCCCATTCATGCCTTCTACGTGCCACTCGCAACGAGAACCGCGTCAATTCGCACGCGAAAGAGCCACACGCGGTATCAGTTTACTCGCTCCATGCTTCTAAACGCCGGACAACCACAGCAGAGCAGCCCAGGCTCCACCTTGACCCCCAGGTGCCCGGATCACCCCTCTAACCGCCCTTGACCAGAGGTTTTGGCTTTCACGGCTGCGCTCCATGAGTCACGTTTTGCAGGTTTTGCAGGCTGTAGGTCACCGAGTGGTCCACTTCAAACGTCACCCGCACTTTCAGCCGACCAACGGGATCGCCGACGCAGCTTATTGAATGAGTCGCTCCCGGACTCGGTCTTACCCTGAGCCTGGGAGCACCTGCCGGCTGAAGCCGAGGAATAACATCAACACACCCGGCGTAGGTAGACCAGCGGCGCACCTCCGCGCCGGTAGACTCCGGCCTAGGTCCCCAGTGGGACTAGGCATCGAGCCGGTTTGGAGCAGATCACGGTTGATCACCGCCTGCCTCCACTGGGGCCGTCGTCGCAAGTCGGCTGCCCGCATGGTGCACATTTTGCCTGGACTCGAAGCTGACGCTGGGGCTGAGCATACTGCGCAGCCCCAGCACGTTATCGAAGATGAGGGAGGTGCTCATGTGGTGGAAGCTTGATGAGCATGTCCGGGGAGCGTCCGTCCGGCTCATCAAGGAGCATGAGACATACGCGAAGTTCGTCCACGATGAGAACGTGAGGCGCCGCAGGCGCAGCACGGAAGCCCCGACGATCCTTCCGGTTCGCCGCCCTGAGACGTGGAATCTCGATCCGGGCTTTAACCCCTACGTCGTTCGCTCCCACCACAAACGCATCGCCCATGCGATCACGGAGCGACTCAGAGACCGCGCCTACTCACCCAGGCCTCCAGCCGGATTCAGCGTACCCAAGCCTTCGGGCGGCAAGCGCGTCGTCAGCACCTTTCAGATCGCAGATGAGGTGGTCTCCAACCGTCTACTGAGATCTCTCACGAGGAAGAACCTTCCACGGATAAGCGCCCGCGCCTACGCTTACAGGCCGGACCTCGGTCCGCACGACGCGATCTCATACGTCTCGACTGAGTTCAGAAGGGAGCACCGACTATTCGTCGCCGAGTATGATTTCAGCAAGTTTTTTGACACGGTTGATCACGGATTCCTGCTGGAAACACTCGACACGATGGGAATCACGAGGACACCGCTTGAACAGTATGTGATCGAACGCTTTCTTGAAGCCCCTGAACCTTACCTCACGGCAGCAGACAAATCTGTAAGTAAACCATCGCGCACGCAAGGGATCCCCCAAGGAACCTCACTTAGCCTGTTCCTTGCCAATGTTGCCGCGTCTCAGCTCGATCGCGCTCTGGAGAGGCTTGGCGTGGGTTTCGTTCGCTACGCAGATGACACTCTCATTTGGAGCACGGACTATGGACGCATCGGCGAGGCCGCCTCCATCCTTCACGATGCATCAAGCCATATCGGCTCGCCAATCAACTCCGAGAAAAGCCTTGGCATACGGCTCCTCGCCAAGGAGGAGACAGCGCATGTCGAGATGTCCTCAACAAAGCACGTGGACTATCTCGGGCACCGACTTGGATTGCGCAACGTAAAGATGAAAGATGCCTCGGTCGACCGGATTAAGGACAGAATCGGCGATCTGATTTTTACCAACCTGCTTTTAGAGCCGCTCAAGGGAACGCAAGAACCAAGTCGTCTTAGTGATGTTGATCGAGACTATGCAACTCTGATTTGGCAGCTCCGGCGCTATCTCTACGGCCCCTTGTCCGAAAAGGATATCCGACGGTTTCAGACAGGCGCTATACCGCCGATGTCCTTCGAAGGAGTCATGTCATTCTTTCCCTTAATAGACGACGAAGACGGTCTCCGAAAGCTTGATGCATGGATCGCGGCGCGTATCTGGCTTGCGATGCGAAAACGTTCGCGCCTACTCCGAGCCGGCGGCTTAACCGTCCCGCGCCCTCATTCGCTTGACAGGGCTCAGCTCATCGGCTTCACGTCAAAGTCTTCCCGCACGGGCGACATAGTAGATTTGAGGATGCCAAGCGTCCGCAAGATCGCGAAGGTCATCCGACTGGCCGTGTCTACTCACGGTCTCGGTGTTGTCTCAGGCCGTGCACCTCTGTACCTCTACTCCGAGGATTAATGACCGGTGCGGTCAGCTCAGGGACGAGCATGACGCTCTTGCCCTTTCCCATGGGGCAGTGCGCGGGCGGGCCGGAAACGCTCGACCGACCCGTGCGTGGCAGCCCGTGTCAGCGATCACGGCATATGCCACGATCTCCCGCATGGCGTACCGCACGAGTCACGCATACGGGTCGCGCGATACACCGCATTGGTTCCCGCACGAGGTCCCGCATCGATCCGAGCTAGAGGCGCCCGGGGACATTTAGGGGCCATCATCGCTCTGAACTAGGAAGCACAGGGCCTACGTCTCGTCCAGCCATCGCTCGAAAGCTTCACGATTGAGTGCGCACGGGGGCTGGTGGCGTCCTTTGTTCCGGAGGACGTGAACGTAGGACCAGAGGGTGTCCCTGTCAACGAATCCGCGCCGGGCGGCCACACGGAGCAGCTCCCAGGTTGTGACGATGGAGACCTGGAGCCCGTTGTCGGGCTGCTCTTGGATGGCTCGGGCTACGCCTTTGTCGTCGGTGACGAAGATTCCCCTCATCGAGCGGCTTTCGATGATGGCAAGGGTCTCGGCCTCCCCGTAGTTCTTGTAGGGGGCATCTCCGGGGCGGGCGATCTTGGTTCGATAGGTCTGGATGGCCACGTGCTCTGCGCCGGAGTCGGGCCTGAGTGGCTCGCCGAAGATGTCGTTGGCCTCAACAAGGTCTTCGAGGTCAGGCTCCTGGGAGGATTCGTTGCATTCGTGGGCAACAGTGGCGCACCATGCGGGGTTCTTAGCGAGCTTGCGCAGGAGGTCCATTCGGTGCAGGTACGCGAAGTTGATCAGAACGGTGTTGTCGGGGAACAGCTGGATCGACACAGAGGGCGGCCTGCCGCTCAGAGGCCCAGCGCGGCGGACAGCTCGTCGGCTGACATCGTCGGTTTCGGCGCGGGCTCGTCCACTTCGAGGCTGTCGGCTTCGACGCCGAGCATCCATGCAAGGGTGTCCTTGCGGACCCTGCCCTGGGCTATGAGGGAAAGGTGGGCGTCCTGAAGCGCCAGGGGGAACCGCCTCGCCGACGCGGCGTCCATTCGACGGGTGATCGGGTCGCCGTCCTCGGTCGGGACCCAGTGGCGGCGCAGCAGCTTCTGGGTGGTCTCCGAAGCCCATTCCCCCACAACGGGCGACGCGGTGATGCGGAGGCTGTTCAGCCTCTTGGCAAGGGCGTCTGTCGACACGCCGAAATCCCAGACCCTGCCCGCAAGCTCGGCCGGGGCCACCGTCAGCCAATCGAGGGACCGCATGCGCTCAGCTGGCAGAAGCAATTCGGCGGCGAAGGCGTTGGCGTTGCGCTCGTTCTGGTCCTTCACAGCCGTGTCCGGTCCCGGATCGGAGTGGCCCAGCACGAGGTGGCCCAGTTCGTGGGCAAGGCTCCAATTCTCCCGGAACCAGTTCCCGCTCCCCTGGATCACGATGACCGCGCGGCCGAACCGCAGCAGCGAGTACGCCGTGGAGAGGCCCGGCAGCCTGACGACATCGATGCCGAGCGCCTCAAGACGGTCGATGAACGGACGAACGAAGTCAACGCCGCCCAGTCGCTCGCGCGCGTCCTCGACAGAGGAGGGAATGATCGACGGGGCCAGACCAGTCAGGTCGGCCTGCCGGTAGGCGAGGTCGACGTAAGACAGCCCCTGTCTGTCCCCGTCAGCGCCGGGAACCGTACGACGTCCGGTTGCGGGATCATAGTCATGCCGGGCTACGAAGACTGCGCGCGCAGGGTCCGGTTCTCCCGTGATCAGATAGTGCAGGTCAGCATCGAGCAGATCGGCAAGCTTCGCCAGCTCGATCGCCGCGAACCCCCTCTCCCCGCGTAGGGCGCGCGAAAAGGCATCCGGAGCCATGCCGATCTCGGACGCGACGGACTTCTGAGTGCGATCCTCGGGAATCAGGGCAGACACACGCGCACCAATGCTGTCCATGCACTCAATAGTAACTGGTCAAGTTGGGAAAATCCCAAGCCCTGCTCCTGGCCTGCCGTGAGACGATGCAGAGGGGTATCAGTGGCGAGCCGCCCCTCGAAGATCTCGGCATGAGGCCTCTGCGCGAGACGCCGGGTGCGCTCTGCATCGTGTCGGCGTCTCCTGCTCTGTCTTCCGCAGCAGCCCGGCTCTCGCTGTTGCCGAGTAGTTCCCCGTTCCCTTCATTGAGGCCACGCATCCCGTCCAGACGGGTGGGACACTTGCCGGCACGAGAGAAGACGCGGCCGCAGACCGGGCCAAATCGGACACCGTCACAAAGCCACGATATTCCTCGCATATACATGGCGGTTCTAGGCGATGGAATAGACGATCGATGGAACAGGCAGCCTCCATCGTTTCGAGAATGTCCCGTTCTAGAGTGAACTCTGGTCGGGTTTTCGTATGAGGTGGAGGTTAGAGTGTCGCGGCGTCGGGGGTTCCTTGCAGAGTTTCAGCGTCAGCAGCGGTTGGCCCAGCAGCGGGCGAATGCGGCCCAGCGGGCTGCTGCTGCAGCTCAGGCCAGAGCGGAGAGGGCGTATGCCGCTTCCGTGCGCGCGGCCGCTGCGGCTGAGCGTGCGTCCGAGGCGGAGAGCAAGCGGCTCGAGAAGGAGGCCCGCGCCGCCCACGTTGAGGCCCAACAGGCAGAGGTCGAGAGGGTCAACGAAATCCTGAACAACGAGTACGCCGAAGTCGATGGCATCCTCGCCGCCACTCTGGAGTCTGACGACTGGGTCGACCTGCAGTCCCTGAAGCGGACCGTACAGCACCCACCGTTCCCGCGCCCCGACCTGGAGCGCCAGAACCCTGGCCCTGCCCCGATCGAAGTGCCCCCGCCTCCTGTCTTCCGGGAGCCGATGCCCCCGACCGGGCTGTTCGGCCGGAAGAAGAAGCTTGAGGCCGCGCGACAGCAGGCCGAGGCCGAGTACCAGCAGGCCATGCAGGAGTGGACCGCATACCGGGATTCGATCCCCGCAAGGGAGGCCTCGCTCAAGGCAACCCACGCTGCCTTCGAGGAGGAGCGGCTCCGGCAGCTCAAGGCCGAGATCGCCCGGTACGAGACTGACTGCAAGGAGCGAGAGAAGGAGGTCGTCGAGCACAACACCGCGATCGACGACCTCGCAGCCGGCCTCGCCTATGGCGCCGTGGACGCGGTCGAGGAGTACGTTGGCATCGTCCTGGCGAACTCGGCCTACCCCGAGCACTTCAAGGTCCGGCACGAGGCTCAGTTCGATCCGGAGACCGCCGAGCTGAAGCTGAGCGTGGTCGTGCCCGCCCCGGAGGAGCTCCGCACCGTGAAGGCCTACCGATATGTCAAGGCCAGCGACGAGATTACTGAGACCCAGCTGTCGAAGAAGGAGGCGAACGACCGCTACGCTGGCGCTCTGCATCAGGTGGCCATCAGGTCCCTGCACGAGATCTTCGAATCCGACCGCCAAGGGATCATCCAGGCGGTCTCCCTGCAGGTCGGGCCCCAGACCAAAGACCCCGCGACAGGGCGGGACACCTTCATCCCCCTGGTCGCCGTGACCGCGCCCCGCCAGAAGTTCCTGGAATTCGACCTCTCCGGGGTCGTCCCCGCGGCTACCCTCCAGCACCTCGGCGCGGCGGTGTCGAAGAATCCCTCGTCGCTGGCCGCGGTCGACCCGGCCGGCGTCCGCCGCTCATGAGCCCCGAGGGATCGCGCTTCAATCCTCCCCCCGGATGGCCGCCCGCACCGGCAGGATGGAAGCCCCCGGCCGAATGGAAGCCGCCAAGCTCCTGGCCCGCTCCCCCGCCCGGATGGCAGCTCTGGCTCCCCGACGAAGACGCAGGGGAAGACACCGTCCCCGGGGACGGCCCCTCGGTCGTGCAGGATCGCGGAGACCAAAGCGCCGAGTCGGTTCTGAAGGGCACAGAGCCCGACCACGACGGGCTCGCGGGGGACGGGGTCCGGCTGGAAAGGCTGAGAGCGCTCGAGGCCGAGAACGACAGGCTCCGCCAGCTGCTCGCTGACGCGTCGGCCTCCGACGCCATGGTGCAGCTCGATGACCAGAAGGTGCTCCAAGAGGTCGGCATCTACCGTTACCACCATCCCCTCGAGAACGCCGCCGCGTACCTCCCTCGCCTCAACGGCATCGAGGCCCGGCTCGCGGCCCTCATCCGCGACCGCCACGCGATCGAGAAGTCGAACATGTTCGCGTTCGACAACTCCCTGGCCAAGGGACGGAAGATGTCCGACGATCTGGCCAAGCTGATGCTCCGCGCCTACAACGCAGAGGCCGACAGCAGCATACGGACGCTCAAGGCCGGCAATGTCCAGACCGCCAAGCGGAGGCTCGAAGCCTCGCGGACCGCGATCGCCCGGCTGGGGGCGATGATGCAGATGCGCATCGGCGACGCGTACCACGCCCTGCGCCTCGAGGAGATCGAGCTCACAGCCGACTGGCTCATGATGAAGCAGGAGGAGAAGGAGCACGAACGCGAAGAGCGGGCCCGCCTGCGCGAGGAGCGGCGCGTGGAGAAGGAGCTCGCCGAGGAACGCGCACGGCTCGACAAGGAACGTGCTCTGCTCGTGCAGACCCTCGAAGCCCTCACCGTCGCCGGGACCACGAACCCCGACCTCGTCCAGCGGCTTGCCGACATCGACCAGGCCATCGCGGAGAACGACTACCGGGCGGCCAATATCCGCGCCGGCTACGTCTACGTCATCTCCAATCGAGGCGCCTTCGGCAAGGGGGTCGTGAAGATCGGGCTCACGCGCCGGCTCGAACCCGCCGAGCGGGTCAGCGAGCTCAGCGGGGCTTCCGTCCCGTTCCGGTTCGACATCCACACCATCTACTTCTCAGAGGACGCCGTCACCCTCGAGACCGAACTCCACCGGCATTTCGCGGACCGCGCCCTCAACCAGGCCAACCCAAGGAAGGAGTTCTTCTTCGCCACACCTGCCGAAGTACGCGAGGTCCTGGCCTGCAAGGTCGGCAACCTCCTCGAGTTCACCGAGGAAGCAGAAGCAACCGAATACTTCCAGTCCCTCAGCTCATGGCCCGCCCAGCGACGCGCCTTGGACGGAGACACCGGAAGCACACGGTAAGGACAATCCCCGAAGGCGAGATCACCCGCCACGTCGAGGCCTTCCTGCGCGCCGAGGACCAACGAACGCCGTGGTCGAGGCGACCGGAACGGTGCTGGGACTTCTCCTTCGACCATTTCCAGGACCACCCGAACCCCACCGAGGTCACGGAGCTCTCCTGCCTCCACCTTGGCTACTAACTGGCCTCGTGGGACGCTCGGACTCAAGACATCATCGGCTACAACACAGCAATAGGGGGCACCAGCGTCGGACCCAGCGCGCTTCAAGACGTTTCATAGGTCTCGAGAATTTTCCTCGGCCCCAAACCCGAGCAAATCCGCGACGACCTGAAAGAGCCGTACGCCGGCTCACACCCGCCCGGTCGCTTCCGGCAAACTACCCCACGCGCCAGCCCCGGTTTGTCCGACCCAATGAATCTGGCCCCTGGCCATCGATCCGGGCCAGGAAGCCTAGGCGGGATTCGAACCCACGACCTCAAACTACGTATCAGGTAGGCGCTCTATCCGCTGAGCTACTAGGGCACGAAGTGCTCATCGGTCCCTCCCCCGACAACGAGAGCACCGATCACGACCACGGCGACGATGCCGTCAGCCCCCTCCAATATCCGTGTCACGCTCTGATCACATCACCCAAGGAGTCCACTTGTCACAGACCGACGAATTCCCTGGCCGATGTGCTGGCCGGCCGTGCCGCCGCTCGCGAGTGACTTCGTGCGACGGCACGAACGATATGCAAGGGCGCGATCCACAGCTTTGGCTTGATGCCTCACAGTTGTATGGGTTTACCAATTGTGCACCGATGCCAAGGGTTCGTGAGGCATGTGACCTATGCATCGAGGCGCCTCATCGACCGGCGAGACACCGCCCCTGACGTGAACCACTGCACGAGTATTACTGCGGCCATCACCGCAATCTCGGCTTCTTCCTGGGTGATGTCGAGCCGCTGAGCTTCGTGGCCGCCGTGCCGATCGGCATGCCCAGCCCACAGCATCTTCATGATTCCGAATAAGGCGGAGCCGCTCGTCACGTCCGGATCGTCACGCTGCATCGGAAGGGACCAGTTCTTCTGGTCTCGCATCTGCCTGATGACGGTGCCTAGCGTGGGGTTGCCAGCCGTGGGGCATACGAGTGGAATGGCCGCGTCCTCTACCGCTTTGACTGAGAGAGCGTAGGCCTTGGAAGGGTCCGGGCGCATGCCGAATGTCGCTGACCATGCTTCAGCAAGGCGCTTCCCGGCGTGACCGGATGATGCCATCGCTCGATCGGCCGCATCCTGGACTGCTTCGGGCACACGGCGTACGAGACCAGGCTTGCCGGCACGTGTACCGACCTTCCACATCGAGCCGGCCTCATGCAGGATCGTCTCCAATGACTCGGCACGTGACGGATGGCCCTCGGCGATGAGGAAGTCGGCGAGAGTGAGTTCGAGTCCCTTACGCTCGAGAGCTCTCTGCATGTTTGCGAGCTCCTTGCCTACGTTGGGGTCAGCAACAAAGCCAACGCGCACGCGGCACCTCCGCTCGAACCGCATGAGCCGGTCACGGTCGAACCCGAAATCTTGCCCGCTCTCGTAAGCTTGCTGGGCGTCGAGAGGGACGTGGAAGGCTGTGAAGACCCACGACCAGAACGACGAGTGCATCCATTCAGGAACGCCGTCGACCAGAGCGTCGTATGCATCTACCTCATCGTCTTCGACCCCGAACGGGCGCCACGGTTCACTCATGCGCCCAGTCTCTCAAACGCGCCTAAGCAGGGTCCGGCCGCTGTGGGCACGTGGCGCGGCCTCATTCCTCGCTCGACCGTTGGCGGATTTCGTGACGATCACCGGGTCCAGAGCTGCGACTTCCTATGGGGAGCGCGTCGCCGAGGACCTCCCGAGCTCGGCGGCACTGGGCGCGTGGTGTTGGCCGGTGGGGCTTACGGGATCGAAGGGGCCGCTCACGGCGCAACCGTGGCAGTCCGCGGGGACACGATCGCGGTAATCGCCGGTGGCGTCGACCGGCCCTATCCGAACGGGCACCGTGAGCATCTGGAGGGGATTGCGGATGTCGGTCTTCTGGTGAGCGAGTTGCCGCCGGGGTCGACGCCGACGCGGCAGCGGTTCCTGGCCCGGTGACCTCGGTGACCAGCGCGGGCCCTCATGCGCTGCTGCGCAATGGCGCCGCGCGTATCGTCACCGGTGCTGTGGATGTGGAGGACTTGATGAACCGCGCACCGTAGCGTGGAGCCGGGCGGACGGCGCTGGGGCCGGAGTTCGCTCGCCGCCCGACACCGTTCAGGAATGCCCGGACTCGCTTCATTTAGATACTTCCTTCCCCCGGGTCCGGTATCCGAAGCGGTGCGAGGCGCCCGCTGTCGTGTCCGCGGTCGGCGCCTATAGCCTGAGTTCGCGGGTGAGGTGCTGCGTGGTTCGCCGTTCCTGGCCTTGGTCGTGCGGGTTGGTCAGTGCTCGGAGTGCGGATTCGGCGCGGGCGCGGTCGATCCTCTGCGCGGTCGAAGCCGGTGGGGTGCCAAGCGGCGTGGTGTCGGCGATGGCGTAGCGATCCCGGTAGGCCGCTACGACCCGTGCACGCTGACGCCACAGTCGCTGACCGTGCGCGTCCTTCGGCATCGCCCCGAGCGTCCGTGTCCAGGGCTCGTTGTCCTGCAGGGCGGTGTCGAGGACGGCCTCGGCTCGGGCTGCGATGAGTCGGCGGCGCTCTTCGAGGGCATCGCGCATGTCCTGGCTCATCGGTCCGTCGGCGTGCGGGATGAGGCCGGCGATCAGACGCGGCGGTTTGCGGGTGCGCCCGGAGCCGGCGGGACGCGCGGTAGAGCTTGCGAGGCGGTGGTGGATGACGGAGGCGATGTCGTCGGCATCGTCGAATCCGCGAGCCTGGACGAGGCGCGGCAGGAGCGTATCGAGGTCGTGGTGGTTGGCCTCGGCCTGCCGCAGTTCGGCTGTGAGGGCACCGAAGGCGTCGGAGTCGATGACGGCCTCGGCCTGGTCGGCCCTGAGGCCGCTGGTGCGGATGAGGCGGGCCCAGCGGTCGTGTTGGGCGGCTTGGGCGATGGTCTCGTACTCGGCGGCGAGCCGGCCGATCGAGCCCCACGCCTCCTGCTCGGCGGTGATGGCCTCGTGAGCGGAGAGTTCGGCTCCGGCGTGCTGGAGCACCCCGTACAGGACGCTCCGTGCGGTGGCCTCGGGGTTGTCGGACGGGTGGGGTGCGGTGTGGTCGTCGGGCCTGTTCAGCACCACGTATGCCTGGTTCGCTTCGCGTCCGCGGGTCATGGCGACGTAGAGGTTCTCCCGCGTCGACGTCGGCTCCACCAGCACGTGGGCGGTGTCGGTCGTGATGCCCTGCGCCCGGTGGGCCGTGACCGCGTACCCGAGATCGACGTGCTCGGCCACGTACGCGGCAGGCAGCACGATCGAGCCGCCGAACCGGCGCGCGGCCCTGCGGACGGTGATGGAGCCGTCCCCGCGGACCGCGGTGATCGTCCAGCAGTCTCCGTTGCGGGCCCAGTCCCTGCCGTTGCGCAGCCGCCGGTCGTTGCGGCGGGTGATGACCGTGTCACCGAGCCCTGCTTGCGTGCCGTCGTTCAGTTCGACCTCGCGCCCGGGTGCGAGGACGCCGTCGAGGATGAGGTCGGCGCGGGCCCGGTGGTTCAACGCGGTCACCTGTTCGCGGGACTCGGCGATCAGGACCGACACCCGGCCATTCGCGCGGTCGGCCCGCCAGGCCGTGTAGGCGGCCTCGCTCATCTGCTCGACCTCTCCCCCGGCAATCCGGCCGTGGTCGCTGTACGTGTCGATCGCCTCGATGCGCCCGGACCGCAGCGCCAGGGAGGCGGTCTTCTCCCACTCGTGGGTGAACCGGTGGACATCGAGGAGCTCGGGGGCATCGGCGCGGTCGGAGACCAGGAGGCTGAACGCTCCGCCGGCGTCCACGGACTGGAGCTGCGCGTAGTCGCCGACGAGCAGGACCTTCGCCCCGGCGTCGGCGGCGACTCGGGTGATCCGGTCCAGGGACAGGGTGCCGGCAAGGGAGGCTTCATCGACGATGACCAGCTGCCCCGCCTCGAACGTGCTGCCGTGGAGCTCGTGGCTGCTCCACCACTTCGCCGTGTTCTCTGTCCCGATCCCGACCTCGTCCGCCAGTACCTGCGCTGCGGCCGCCGACGGGGCGAGCCCGACCACGGAGCCCTTGCCGTATTCTGACTCCCAGGCCCGGCGCAGGGCGTTCATCGCCATGGTCTTGCCCGCCCCGGCCGGCCCGACGAGGACATCGACGACGCGGCCGGATGCCGCGACCGCGGCCAGGGCGGCGGCCTGATCCTCGCCGAGCACACGGGCCTCCCTGTCGGGCCCGGCGGCAATCTTCTCTAGCGTGGCGAGCGGGACCGTGGGCCCGGCAGTGTTGCGGGAGCGTTCGAGCAGCCGGTCTTCGGCGGCCAGCAGGTGCTCGGAGGAGAACACGGTCGAGTGCTTCGGCCGGAAGACACTGGACCCGTCCGGGCGGCGGAACAGTGCCGGGCTGGTCGCGAGCTCCGGCGGGGTCAGCCGCAGCGACGCGGCCTCGGCCGCGTCCACGACGAGCCCGACGACGGCCTCGCGGTCCTGCGTGCTGGCGAACCGGTAGCCCATCGTCTGCCGTGCGGCCTCGGCGACCAGGTTCCACCGTCGCCATGTGGATCGCTTCTCACCGACCGCCTCGACCACGGTGCGGCCGAGGCTGGCGACCATGTCCAGCGGGATGTCGTCCGCGCGCAACAGCACCGCCGGCCCGTTCTCCGTGACCTGGCGAGCCCATGCCGTGGCGTCCTCCCCCAGCATGCCGCCGGCACGGCGGCGCCAGTCCGCGGTGAGGTCCGCGAGCGAGCGGACTTCCTTCTCCGGCCGCGTGGCCAGGCTTGCCTGGGCGCGGAGCTTCAGGATCGTCGCGGTCGAGGGCTGTCGTCCATGGCGCTGGACGTATTCCTCGATCAGCCGGTCCTTCTCCGCCTCGATATGGCGGGAGCGGGTGGAGAACTCCGCCACCAGCCCCTCGGGAACCGCGCTGATGGCCCACGCGGGGTTGCGGTCGCGGCCCATCTCGCGCTGCTCCCAGCCGAGGCCGAACGCGCGGGTCAGGTGGTCGGCGAAGACCGCCTCGTGCAGCTCCGAGAGCGCCACGGTCGCGGCGTGCATCGGCCTCCCATCCAGCGACCGCCACCTCCCGTCCTGGGCGGTCTTCACCTTGTTCGAGATCACCACATGGGTGTGCAGGTGCGGATCGCCCGCCCGCGAGTCGTAGTGGTCGAAGGCGGTCGCGACCACCCCGCTCACGTCGACCTGCGCAACCGCCCCATCGGCCCCGGTTGCACCGATCCGGGTCGCTGCAACCTCACGCTCGAGGAACGCAACCATCTCCGCAACCGCAGCATGATGCGCGCCCGCGATCAGCGCCTGCGTCCCCGCATCGGCCACCGCCCACAAAACGCTCGCGGACTTCGGGATCGAGAACGTGTAGTCGAACCCCGCAACCGCCCTGCGCGTGCCGCGCGCGGCCTCTTCCGACTCGATCGCGGCGATGGCGTCTGCCCGCCCGGCAGGACCCAGTTCAGGGTCGAGCCCTCGCACTCGCCCGGCGACCCGCTCCGAAGCGGGCCGGTACTCGGGATAGGCCCGGCCCAGGGGCTCACCGGTGATCGGGTCCCGGCCCATCCCGACCAGCAGCTGGAGCTGAGGCTCTGAGACCTCGTCGCCGGCACGAAGCTGCCCCGCGCCCAGGGCGGGCAGCAGGCCGCTGCCGAGCCAACGGCCCGGCGGGGTCCCCGCCTCGGCGTAGTACCGGGTCAGAGGGGTCGACAGCGACCTGTCCCCGTCGGCAGCGGCCACCGTGCGCAGCAGGTACCTGTACCCGTCCCCCGCGCTCATCACCCGCATCGAAACCGTCACCACCGCCTCCTCCACGGTAAGGTGAGCAGCAAGGGCCTGTCGCATCTGACACGACTCGGGAATGCGCTTTCCCTCGAATGCAAGACGCGTGGCGGTTTGGATGGTGGTACAGTCGCCGGATCCGTGACCGCGTCGAGGCGCTCATCAATGCGGGCGTAGAGGGCGACCGGATGCCCACCATGGGCGAGCTCCGCCGCCGCTTCGACGGACCTCCAACGGCGCCGTCTAGCAGGCACTGGAGCCTTTGAAGGCTTCCGGCGCGGTCGTGACCACCCGCGGGCCCCAAGGCGGCCACTTCATCGGCCCCAAGGCCGCCGCCGAGCCCCGGAGCATGCTGCGCGTGCTCAGGGTACAGCTCGACGCCGACGCCTCGGCGCTGCGAGCCGCCGAATCGCTCCTGGGCGAGCTGGAGAACGTGAGGGGGAACCCGGGAGCCTCGTAGCTCCGCTGCATCGGCACAACCGAAAGCACCGCAGCGCTCGGAGCGCCGCGAGCAGGCGCCTCAGGCGTGGACTGGCCTGCTCACGGGTCCCTGCGCCGTGTCGACGATGTTGGCCCCGCTGCCGCCGGGCGACACTATCTGGCCAACGCAGTTCGGGGCATTGAGCAGGTGGTTCGAAGGGCGTTGCGCCGGGTGTCCCTGTCCCGAGCCAGCCACGAAGGACGGGCTGCTCGGGCTCTTCGGGGCTGGTTCTCGGCCGCCGATCGTCGAGGGAGCACCCGAGTCCCTCTCGTGAAGGCGGGCCGCGTTGGCTTCCCGGCTGGTCTTTGTGTCATCGGGTAGCTGAGGAGGTGGGAGTGCTGTCAGCTTTCCAGGGGACGCCGACCCAGACCTGCTTCTCGCAGGTGGTGCCGTGGGGGATGCTGTCGTGGAGTTCGATGGTGAACTCCGAGGGTGAGCGGCGGGTGACGAGGATTCCGGGTCCTTGCGTGGCGATGGAGAGCTGGCGGAGGGCTGCGACGCCCTCGTCGAGCGTGCGGTCCATCTCGTTTCGGGTTTCGACCCGCACGTTGATGGTCTTGTCGTCGGCCCAGGCGAGGCTCATGGTTCTCCTTGCGGTGTGTGCAGAGTTAGCGTCATCTGGCCCCCTGCACGGGGTTGGTCATTTCGCCGATGCCCTCCGCCGAGACCGTGACCGTTTGGCCGGCGGCCAGGGTTGTCCGGCCTGGGGGGCTTCCCGTCAGGATCAGGTCCCCTGGCTCGAGGGTGAAGATGTCGGCTGCGTAGGCGATCAGTCCGGCCACATCGATGACCATCTCGGCCGTTGTTCCGTCTTGGACTACCGCCCCGTCCACGACGCCGCGCAGAACGACATCTCGGGGATCCAGCTGCGTTTCGATCCACGGCCCGACGGGGCAGAACGTGTCGTAGCCTTTGGGCCGCGTCCAATGACCATCGCTCATGTAGTCGCGCGGTGACGTCGTTGACGACGGTGTAGCCAAACACTCGGTCCAACGCGTCACTATCCTCGATTCGGTGTGTCCGGGTGCCGATGACGACCGCGAGCTCAGCCTCCAACTCAACTTGGCGGGCGCCGCTTGGGAGGATGATCGGTTCGCCCGGCCCGATGACGGCGGACGGCGGTTTGAGGAATGTGACGGGAGCTCCCTCCCGCCATGAGCTCACGCGGGGAGCTCCGGTGAAGTTCTTGCCGAAGCCCACAATCTTTGTGGGCCTGGCCACGGGAGCGAGAAGGCGGACCATCGAAATGGGGAGTTCTCTCCCAGTCCTGGCAACCGAAGGACCGTCGTGGAGGGGGTCCCCGTCGAGAACGTGGAACTGGAGTTCCCTTGAGCTGTCTGTGACGTGGCCGAAACATACGTCGTTGCCGATCTGTGCCCGGGCTATCCTCATTCCACACCTTTTCGCCTTTGTGCCGTCGCCCTGGACTGATGAGTCCGTGGGGGGGATGAGGACCTCCTCGTCACTGGGCTGGTCGCCCGCCTTGACTTCGGAGGTCCCCACCTTTTGTTTGCTCACCTCATGCGCTTCAGTTCCAGTCGACGACCAGTACCTCGTGGGCATCGATGGAGCTGACCGTGACGCTGATTGCGCCCCCGAGGTCTTCTGCCGGCGTGTCGGCGCCGTGGACGCGGAGCCGGATGGCGGATGCCGTGCTGGAGGGCGTTGGCTTGGCGATCCGGACAACGGCCGGACCCACGGGGTGGACGCGGTCCTGGCGTGCCGCGATGGTCGAGGTGGCGATGGTGTTGGTCAGGTGCACGATGGTCCTGTCCTTCTGGGCGTAGGCGTTGACTGCAACAGCCCCCGGTGTCGTGGCCGAGACCAGTGATGCGTCTCCGATGGCCCAGCGGACAATGCCGGCGAGCAGGGACCGGGCGTCGGGCAGCTGGTTGCGATCGGCAAGGCGGTCGAGGTCGGCCAGTACCATCGCGGTCCGGCGGCCGTCCGATTCGCCGATGACGAGTGCTGGGATGCCACTGTCCGATGTGCGCATCCACGCTGTCTCGGGCGGATAGATGGGGAATCGGGGGACGAAGGTGGCCAGGGCCTCGAACCCGGGCAGGACCGCCGATTCGCGCAGGTAGCCGCCGAAGGAGACGATGTCCGTGTCATCGAAGCCGGCAAGTGCCGGGTGCCGCGGCGGCACGGCCAGCTCGTCCCGGTCGACCGCTCCCCTAGCCGAGTTCCGGGCAGGGTGGAGGCGGAGGTATGTGTGGCTCCGGGCCGTCTCGAAGTTAAGGTCAGCGCCCTTCCAGTCGCCGTGGTCGCCCGATCCAAGTGACACTCCGATGATGTCGGAGAGTCCGTAGTCTTCCCGTGGCACGCCGTCCTCGTCGTACAGGGAGGTCTCGCCGGTGGCAACGACTGAGCCTCCCTGGGCGTGGAACTCGCGGACCGCAGCGAGCTGGTCGTCGCTGAGCGCGCCGACGTTCGGCAGCAGGAGCACGGCGAAGCGTCCGATCGCTGCGCGGACGTCGTCCGCGTGCACAGGCACGTAGGTCAGTCCCGCCTCGACGAGCGCTGTGACGGCGCCCCGGTAGGGGCTCGCCGTCCTGGCCTCGACGGACTCGCGGCCGAAGAAGTCGTGGTTGTCCGATGACCAGACGACCCCGACGTCGGCCAGGGGGGTGCGGTCGAAGAGCACGTCCTCGTTCTCCTGGTGCCACTGGAAGATGGGCGGTGCCGTCTCGTACTGGCGCCGGTCCTCGTGGAAGGAGCCGATGTGGTGCCACCAGGGCTGGATCCCAGCGGCGAAGCCGTTGGCGGACCAGAGCTGCGCCTCTGCCTGGGGCATCGCTGCGAGGCGGAACGCGGGCATTCCGAGGCTGTACATCGGCATGCTCTCCGGCATCACCGCGTCCCAGCCGACGAGTTCGTGCACGCGCTTGCCGGCCTCGGCGTTCTGGTGGAAGCCCTCCCCCGGCCACCGGAACTGGTGGTCGAGCATCGCGAAGGGCGAGCCGCGCAGGATGCGCCGCTGGTCGTTGAACCGTTCGGCCGCGTGCGTCTGGCTGCCGCTGAGCATCCCCATCCAGATGCAGTGCTCCCCGCCGGCTGCGGTGGTCGCCTCGTTGTTCCGGCGCCAGATTTCGACCCGCCGGTCGTAGTTCCAGCGCACCCAGCTCCGGTAGTCCTTGTCGTCCCAGTCCGTGCGGGCCGGCAGCTGGCTGCCGGTAGCGGTGCGGAAGCCGCGCTGGCAGTTGTCGCAGTAGCAGATCTTGTCCCTCGGCAGTCCGGCCCAGCTGTTGTCGGCGAAGCCGTCGGGCGAGGAGCGTCGGGTGATCTCGGCGAGCACTTCGAGCAGGTAGTCGTTGTAGTAGTCGCTGTTGACGCACGTGATCCATTTGTCTTCTGTCGTATACGGCTCGCCGTCGGCATCTCGGGCCATCCATTCCGGGTGCGCCGTGAAGAAGTCCTCTGCGACGCGGTTCGAGTCCATCCGCGCGATGACCGAGAGTCCTTCATCACGGGCCGACGCGACGATGCGGCCGTATAGGTCGTTGTCGTCGCTGATGCCTGCGGCCCGGTGGTGCAGGTCGAACTGGGACGGGTAGTAGGCGACGATGCCCCCGGCGTTCACGATCACTCCGTCGATCCGGGTCCGCCGCCAGTATTCCCGCCACCACGCGTCGTCGTAGCGGTCGGGGTCGATCTCCACAAGATTGGTCTGGCCCCATCTGCGGCTTGTCCTGTACCAGGGTTGCGCGGTCATGAATGCGTTTCCTTTCAGTTATGACGCGGGACTGCGTCAGAGGCACGTCTGTGCGATGGGCTGCGTGACTATCAGCCGTCGGTCGGGGGGCCACCGGCGACAGTTGCCTCCAGGTCCGGGCGGCCTTCGCCGAGGGGAATGCCGACGGCATCGTCGGCGAGGAGGGATCGGCCCGCGGTCTCCTTGAAGAAGAACATCGACCCGATGCCCAGGACGACGCCGAGGCCGGTCAGCCCGATCAGGGCTACCGAGAGGCCCATCGTGGCGGAGAGGAAGGCCGCGAAGGTCGTGCCGAAGGCCCCGGCGAGTGCTCCGAAGTTGTGCGCGAATCCGTAGCCCGGCGATCGCAGGTCTGTCGGGTACTGCTCGGTCTCGAACACCGCGAGCGATGCTCCGAGCGCTCCGTTGACGAACCCGAAGCAGATCCACGAGACGAGGATGACTGCGAAGTTCGGGACGGTGAACGTGACGGCGACGGGGACCAGGAGCAGGCAGAACAGGGTGATGAAGGTCCGGCGCCGGCCCAGCTTGTCGCAGAGCCATCCGCCGAGCAATGAACCCGGCATGGCCGCGAAGCCGCTGACGGATCCGATCAGCGCAATCTCGCCGACGCTGAGATGGATGTTGTGCAGGTAGGTCGGCAGCAGGCTGCCTGAGGACTGGGCGAAGAAGTTCCCGTACTCCAAGACGGCGATCAGGACCGTGGTGCCGATGAATCTGCGGCCGAAGATGGCCAGGAAGCTGCGCCCCTTCTTCCCCTGCGCCTGCGCGGAGCCCGGCGCCCCGGATGCCCGGATTCCGGCTCTCGCGGCCTTCCAGACTTCGGATTCCTTGAGTGCGAAGATCAGGTACGGGATGAGCAGGAGGACGGCGGATTCCGTGACGAACACGCCCCGCCAGCCCCAGGTGGGGAGGAAGAGGTAGTAGAACACAGGTGAGAGCGCGGCGCCGCCGAACCAGCCGAGGATCATGATCCCGGAGAAGAGGCCGCCGCGCTTCGCCGCCGATTCCCGGATCAGGGCGCCGGCAGTTGCATAGACACCGCCGACGCCGAACCCGAACAGCAGCCGGATGATCAGGATCGTCGCGAAGTTCGGCGAGAGCCCGCTCAGAAGGGTGAAGACGCCGCAGGTGGCCACGGCGGCGATGAGGATCGGCTTGCGCCCGAACCGGCTCGCGAGGGATCCGAACAGCAGGGCGCCGACCCATCTCGTGCACGTGGTGGCAAGCAGAAGCAGGGAAGCCGTGCCGAGGTCAAGGCCGAACTCCTTCTGAACGAACGGCAGCAGATACGTCATGATCACCAGGTCGAAACCGTCGGCGCTCAGGGCTGCAGTAGCGGCAATCAAATTGCCCCAGTGTGATTTGGTCTCGTCAACTACACCGGCGTAGTTGGAAGTTCCGACAGGTTTCGAGCTCATTCCGTCCTCCTTCATTGGTTGACGTGGGGATAGCTACAGATTCTGCACCCAAATGAGCCAATTGGCTACCGTTATCGGAAAAATTCTTCTGCACTCCGTAATCCGATGGAATATCCGAAATAACCGGAATACCGAAGTTCGGAAGTCCGGAATTCGTGCGCGATAGGGGCGTCTTCTTTCGTGCTCGCGCAAGGCTGCGTGCAAGCACGGGCGCGTTGGCGCCGGGGAGGCGCATGGGCAGCCCCCATCCGGGATTCCGGGAGAGCCTTGACAGGATCTTAGTGTAACGAAATACTTAGAGGAACATCAGCCCCGAAAAATCAGCTGTCTAGGCAGTGTGTATCGATTGCCGAACCGTAAGCTCCTTCGCGAGTGTGGATCGGGCTGGACGGAGACGGGGAGAAGGAGCTGTGGCGACATGACCTTTGCAGACTACGAACGCAAGGAGGCGCGGCTCCGGCCAGACCAGTTGGATGATCTGGGGACACTGGCAAGGCGGATCCAGCGGGCGAAGGTGCCGGGCGGAGCTCGCATCACAGACAACACCCTCATCAGAGTCGCGATCGACCTCCTGCTGGCCAATCGGGACCGACTTTACGGTTCCACCGAAGAAGACCTACGCCGATCCGTCGACCTATAATCGGAACCGGTCATGCTGCAGGAATTCTGTTCAGGATCCTGCCCACGAAATGGCATCTTTAATGAAGGGGGGGTGAATGGCTCGTTCAGCCGGACGCGTGACAATTGCCGATGTCGCGGCTTTGGCGGGAGTTTCGCCGGCCGCGGTGTCAAAGGTCTTCAATAGTACTGGAAGCATCTCCCCGGCCACGGCCGCGCGGATTAGAGAGGCTGCCGAGAAGCTCAACTGGACCCCGAGCCCGGCCGCAGTCGCCCTGCGGCAGTCGAAGACCAAGGCGATCGGACTGGTCCTCAACCGGCCGCGCGCCACGCTCGACCTTGACATGACCGATTCGCTGCTGCTCTCGGGCATCGAGACAGTGCTCGCCCCTCGGGAATGGGGCCTGTTGCTCTACCTTTTCGACCGCGCCTCTCAGGAGCAGGTCGAGTTCTATCGACGACTTGTTACGGCCCGCCGGGTTGACGGTCTCATCCTCGCCAACACCGAAGTGGGCGACCCACGCTTCGAGCTGCTGCGCTCGCTTCACATGCCCGCATTCCTGATCGGCACGCCGTGGAACGAGGATCCGATCCCGCACGTCGACTCCAGTCCTCCCCACGCCGGAGTCGCCGAAACCGTGCAGCACCTGCTTGATCTGGGGCATCGACGGATCGCCTACGTGGGCGGCCCGCCCACGTTGTACCTGCCCCTGCTTCGACGGGAAGCCTTCGGCCGAAGCGTCGAGGCCGCGGGGCTGACGCCGGCCGCCACCTTCACGGCCGACCACTCCCCTGCCACAGCCGCGGAGGCCACAAGGCGCCTCATGGCCCAGGACACCCCGCCCACAGCGCTCGTCTTCGAAACCGACACCATGGCCATCGGCGGAATGAGGCAGGCCAAATCCATGGGTCTGAACATCCCTAGGGACCTCTCGATCGTCGGCTACGGCGGCACCCCGATGGGCGAATGGCTCGAGCCTCCGCTGACCACGGTCGACAGGCATAGCTTCAACCGAGGGCAAGCCGCAGCCGCGGGCATGATGGCCCTCCTCGGCGAACCCATCGACCCTGAGGACCATCCCCTGCGGCAGCCCGAGCTCGTGGTCCGATCATCAACCGCTCTGGCCCCTACCCGAGAGGGCGTGCCTACGCTGCTCACGTCATCGGCGGCCGAATAGGGGGAAACCCACTCTGTGGAGAATCCCGAACCTTCCACCGAAGCCGCGGCAGAGAATGGTGTGAGGTGATGCGGCTCACCCGGTCATGGAACGCTCGGTCTGGGGCGCCATGCAGCGCGCTCTTCCGGACCTCGGGACAAGCGTCCAGAGGCCAATTCGCGTACAAACCGTGTGCCCTCGTCGCCATCGCGATCCGCCGAAGAGCAGTGCCGGCCCGGGGTTGTGGACCGCGAGCCGATCCCGGATGGACGGCGGCAAGCGTCTCAGCGTGGGGCGATGACCTCCTGCCGCTGGGTTCCCAGACCGCTGACGCCGAGCTCCATGGTGTCCCCGGGCTGAAGCCAGATCGGCGGGTTGTGGCCCATGCCGACGCCGGGCGGGGTGCCGGTGTTGATGAGGTCGCCTGGCTCGAGGACCATGAATTGGCTCAGGTGGTGCACGAGGAAATAGGGGTCGAAGACCATGGTGGACGTCGAGCCCTTCTGACGCCGGACGCCGTTCAGGTCCAGCCACATCTCCAGATTGTTGACGTCGGGAATTTCGTCGGGCGTCGCCAGCCAGGGGCCGCACGGATTGAACGTCTCGGCGGATTTGCCCTTGGACCATTGGCCGCCGCGTTCCATCTGGAACGTGCGCTCGCTCACGTCGTTGACGAGGACGAAGCCGGCGATCACGTCCTCGGCCTCCTCGACTGAATCGAGATAGGAGGTGCGCTTGCCGATGACGATGCCGAGTTCGACCTCCCAGTCGGTCTTCGTCGAGCCGCGGGGAATGCGGACATCGTCGTTCGGGCCGACGAGTGTGTTCGGGGATTTCATGAAGAGGATGGGCTCCTCGGGCACGGGGTTTCCGGTCTCGGCGGCGTGGTCGCTGTAGTTCAGGCCGATGCACAGGATCTGGTGGGGGCGCGCGATGGGCGCGCCGATCCGCTCGCCGTCGAACGCCGTCGTCCTCCCTGCGGCGACCCGCTCCTCGACGAGGCCGGCAAGTGACGAGAGCCCGTTGCCGCCGAAGAATGCCTCGTTGAAGTCCTGGACGACGTCGGAGACGTCGACGTACTGGGTGTCGCTGATCCGGACGGCAGGCTTTTCGCCGCCTGGGCGGCCAAGGCGCATGAGCTGCATGGTCTTCTCCTGCTCAGAGGTCGATTCCGATGTACTTCTCTTCGAGGAATTCGAGGATTCCCTCCGAGCTGCCTTCGCGGCCGAGGCCGCTCTGCTTCATGCCGCCGAACGGCGCGGCTGGGTCGCTGAGGACGGCCCGGTTGACGGCGACCATTCCGGCGTCCAGCCGCTGCGCGACGGCGAGGGCTGGGGCGGATTCGCCGTACACGTAGGCGATGAGCCCGTAGATGGTGTCGTTCGCCATCCGGACGGCGTCGTCGACGTCGTCGTATTCGATGACGGAGGTGACCGGGCCGAAGATCTCGGTGCGGGCGATCGGGCTCTCGTGGGACACCCCTGAAAGCACGGTGGGCGAGTAGAAGGCCCCGTGCTCGGAGGAGTTGCCGCCGGTGACCACGAACGCTCCGGCGGCGACGGCCGCATCCACGAGCTCGGCGACTTTGTCCCGCTCGTGGACCGAGACGAGGGCGCCTAGCTTGTTCTCGCGGTCGATGCCCGGGCCGACGCTCCACTCCTCGAGCTCGGTGGCCATGCGGTGCGCGAAGTCCTCGGCGAGGGAAGAGTGGACGTAGAAGCGGTTGGCGGCGGTGCAGGCTGAGCCGCCGTTGCGCATCTTCGCCACGAGGGCGCCGTCCACTGCCGCGTCCAGGTCAGCGCCTGGAAGGATGACGAATGGCGCGTTGCCACCGAGCTCCATCGACGCGCTGACCACATTGTCGGCGGCCTCGTGCAGCAGGATCCGGCCGACCTCGGTGGAGCCTGTGAAGCTGAGTTTGCGGACGTCGGGGTGGTGGAGCATGCGGGCGATCGCCGGGCCTGTGGGGACGGGCGTGACGAGGTTGACGACGCCGTCGGGAACCCCGGCGCGGCGGAGCGCGTCGACGACGTGGGTCGCCGTGAGCGGGGTTTCGCGGGCGGGCTTGAGGATCACGGTGCAGCCGGCTGCGAGGGCCGGGGCGATCTTGCGCGTCGCCATCGCGGCGGGGAAGTTCCACGGCGTGACGAGCAGCGAGACTCCGATCGGCTGGTGCGTGACCACGATATGCTTGTCGCCGCTGGGCGAGAGGCGGAAGTCGCCGCGGATGCGGACGGCTTCCTCGGCGAACCAGCGGAAGAACTCGATCGCGTAGTTCGCCTCGCCGAGCGCGTCGGCGTAGGACTTGCCGTTCTCCAGGACGATGGTCTCGGCCAGCTGCTCCTTCTCCTCGGTGAGGATCTCGAAGGCGCGGCGGAGGATCTCGCCGCGCTCCCGCGGGGGCGTGGCCGACCACGCGGGCAGCGCGGCGGCTGCGGCCTCGACGGCGGCGTCGCAGTCGATCTCGTCCGCCGCGGCGAAGGAGGCCAGCAGGCTGCCGTCGGCCGGATTGATGACGGGGAAGCGGCTGTCCGTGGCACCCGGCGTCCAGCGCCCGTTGATGAAGAGGTCGGAGATGAAGGTCATGCTCGTGTTTCGCTTTCGTTCGCAATAGCGGCGGAGGGGGTCAATTCCCGGTGCATGCCGGTGTAGGCGGCGTGCACGATTCTCTGCAGGTTCTCGGCAGTGGGTTCGAGGGTGGAGTTCGCGACGAGTCGCCGCACGGTGAGCGAGAGCTCGACGACGCGGTCGAGGTCCGCCTCGTCGACGCCCATGGACGCGAGATCGCGAGGGAGACCGATGTCGCTCATGATCTCCGTGATCTCGCTGATCGCGGCGTCGGCGGATTCCTCCGCGCTTGCCCTGGCGACGCCGAGCGCGCCGGCGATTTCGGCAAGCCTTTCGGTGTCCGTCGGCAGGATCGCTCGGAGGACGTAGGGCAGCATCATTCCCGTGCCGAGGCCGTGCGGCGTATGGGTCAGCGCGCCGACCGGGTACTGGATGGCGTGGGAGAGGTGCGTTCCGGCCGTCCCGAACGCCATCCCGGCCAGGAGGCTCGCGTACGACATCTCGGCGCGGGCCTGGAAATCGCTCCCGTCCCGCACTGCGCGGCGCAGCGATCGGCCGATGAGTCTGATCGCCTCGAGCGCGAGGGACGAGCTGAGCAGGTTGCTCCCGACGAAGACGGGCAGCTGCGAAGCCCATTCGGGCTGGCGCCGCTGGGCGGTGTAGGCCTCGATGGCGTGGACCAGGGCGTCAGCGCCGGAGCTCGCCGTGACCGACGGGGGCGCTCCGAGGGTGAGCCGGGGGTCGACGACGGCCGCGCGCGGAATCAGGTAGGGGCTGGAGATGCCGACCTTGAGTTCGCGCTCGGGATCGGCGAGGACGGCCACAGGGGTGACCTCGCTGCCCGTGCCCGACGTCGTGGGCACGGCGACCAGGGGCAGGACCGGGCCGGGTACGAGATTCTCTCCGTAGAACCGATTGAGCGGCGTGCCGTGGGCGAGGCCCAGGGCTACGAGCTTCGCCAGGTCGAGCGCGCTCCCTCCTCCGAAGCCGACGACGACGTCAGGCGCCGCCGCGCGGGCCCGCCCGATGGCGGCTTCGACCTCGGCGACCGGCAGCTCCGGCACAACGTGGGAGTCCACGGTCGCCGCAACCCCGAGGGCGTCGAGCCCCTCGAGCAGTTCCGAGAAATACCCGGTCGAGGCCAGGAACGGGTCGCAGATCACGAGGGCTCGCCGGCCCAGGCGGGCGACGGCGGCAGGGATGCCCGCACGGGATCCGTCGCCGAAGGCGATGGAGTCGGGGAGTCTGAGCAGTCCGAAGGACCGGGTGAGATCGGCGATGTCAGTCATGAGCGAGAGATCCTTCCGCATAGGCCAGAGCCCGCGTCCAGACCTCGCGGTCGACGCGGATGCCGTTGGTGAGGTGGGCGCCGCGGGCGCGTCGGGCCCGGTCGCCGGGGATGTCGACGGGTGCGGCGACGCCGGTCTGCCGCACCTCGTCGAAGTACTGTTCCAGCAGCGGGAGCATGCCCTGCAGCCCCAGCCGCTCCAGGCTCACGCAGATGAGCAGGTCGCCCTTGGTGGCAGGCAGCTCGGTGTCGAGCGTTCCGACGACGTGGGTGCCGAAGGCCGTCGCCGTGAGCACTCCGACCAAGGCCTCCAGCGCGATGCCGAGCGCGTAGCCCTTGGGGCCCCCGAAGGGCGAGATCGCTCCGCCGTCGACCGCTGCCCGCCCGTCGCTGGTCGGGTGCCCGAAGGCATCCACCGCCCAGCCGTCCGGCAACGCGCGCCCTGTCGCTGCGTAGTCGATGACCTTGCCCATCGAGACGGAGGCCGTCGACATGTCCAGGACGAGCGGCTCCCCCTGCGAGGGCACGCCGATGCCGATGGGGTTCGTGCCGACGGTCGCCCTGCGGCCTCCCCAAGCGTGCACCAATGCCTCGCTCGTGGTGAGGAGCAGCGCGGCCTGACCGCGCTTCGCGATCGATTCGACGTAGGGGGCGAGCATCCCGATGTGGCTCGAATTCGAGATGGCGGCTAGGGCTATCCCGGTCTCCTCGGCCCGTGCGACGGCCTCGTCGATGGCGCGCTGGGCGACGACGGGGCCGAATCCGCGCTTTCCATCGACACGCAGGACAGCCGGGGCAATCCATTTCAGGTCGGGCTCCACGTTCGGGTCGATAAGGCCCTTCCGCATTCGCTCGATGAGAACCCTCAGGCGGCGGATTCCATGCGACGCGTGGCCCCGCAATTCGCCCTCGACGAGGTTAGCGGCCTGGATTTCTGCTTTTTCGGCGGCGGCGCCGTTCACGGTGAGCGCGACTCGGATAACTTCATACAGCTCATCAGGACTTATCACGCTGCTATTCGCAGCGGTTTGGTTTTCCGTTGTTTTCACGGGCCCTCCCTCGGTACGCTTGCTCGATCATGTCTTCACGCAAGGAGGCCGCGCATGCCCCGTCCCGCAGAGCAGGACGCTGGTTCTGCATCATCACTCTCGAGGGGTCTGGCGCTGCTCGACCTCTTCACCTCCCCCGATCAGGTGCTGAGCATCAGCGAGATGGCCCGGCGCTCGGGCATCCCGAAGTCCACGGCGCATCGGCTGGTCCTTGACCTGGTCGCCTGGGGCGCGCTCGAGCGGCGGGTCAACGGCTTGGCGCTGGGGGTTCGGCTCTTCGAGCTCGGCTCCCTCGTCCCCTCGTCCAACACGTTCCGCGAGCTGGCGCTGCCGTTCGCCCACAACCTCAACGAGGTCACGAAACTCACGAGCAACCTCGCCATCCGCGAGGGCAACGAGGTGCTCTACATCGAGAAGATCACGACCCGTACCCTCAAGGTCCCGCACTCGCGGGTCGGTGGCCGCGCCCGCATGCACGCCACCGCGCTGGGCAAGGCGATCCTCGCGTTCAGCGAGCCCGAGTTCGTGGACTCCGTCCTCTCCGGTGAGCTCAACCCCCAGACGCCCAGGACCATCACCGATCCCGATGCCCTGCGGCGCGAGCTGGAGATCGTCCGCATGGAGCGGGTCGCGTACGACGTCGAGGAGTCCCGCCTCGGCCTCTTCTGCGTCAGCGCCCCCGTGTTCGCCGGCCCCGGAGGCCCGGTAACCGGCGCGATCTCGGTCACCGGCGCCACCGAGCTGGCCATCGCGAAGCGGTACGCGCCGGCCGTTCTGGCCACCGCGATGGCCCTCACGAGCTCGCTCGGCAACCCCAAGCGGGCGCAACGGGCCCGCACCGCCTGACTGCCGTCCCGCTCCCCGGGACGGGACCTGACAGCCAGTCACGGACCAGCGTATTCATTAGTTCGAAGCCACTTGGATGTGGCGGCGAACACACAAAGGAGTGACCGTGACTGAGATACGGAATTCAACGGCAGGCATAGCCGCTGCCGTGCACGAGCTGACGAGCGAGGAGAAGCGCCGGACGATTCGGAAGGTCGCCCTTCGGCTCGTGCCGATTCTCGCCTTCGCCTATTTCTTCAATTCCCTCGAGAAGACGAATATCAGCCTCGCCGCCCTGCAGATGAATAAATCGCTGGGCCTCACCACCGCTGCGTTCGGGCTCGCGGCCGGCCTGCTCTTCGTGGGATATGCGGTATTCGAAGTCCCGAGCAATCTCCTGCAGTATCGGGTCGGCGCCCGGAAATGGATCGCGCGCATCATGATCACGTGGGGCATCGTCGCCGCGGCAACGGGCTTCGTGAACGGCGAGGCCAGCCTGTACGTCATGCGCATTCTGCTCGGCGTCGCCGAGGCCGGCTTCTATCCTGGCGTCATCCTCTACTTCACGCTCTGGTTTCCGAGGCAGTACCGCGGCACCATGTTCTCGCTCTTCGTGCTCGGCGGAACCCTCTCCGGCATCATCGGATCCCCGCTCACTGGCCTGCTCCTGACCCCGAAGACCTACTTCGGCTTCGAGTCCTGGCGCGCCATGTTCGTCCTCGAAGGCATCCCCGCAGTCGTCATCGGCATCGTGTGCCTCTTCGTCCTGCGCGACCGGCCCGCCGATGCCAAGTGGCTCACGACCCGTGAACGGAACTGGCTCGAGGGCGCGATCGCGGCCGAGGAAGCCCAAGTTCAGGCGAAGCACTCGGCCATCGGCTTCTGGCGCTCGCTGGCAGACCTCAGAGTCCTCATGCTCTCTCTGATCTACTTCTGCCTCAAGTTCGGCCAATACGCAATCGGCTTCTTCCTCCCGCTCATGATTGTCGCCTTCCAGAAGGGCGGCACGAAGCTTGATCCCTTCCAAGTTGGGCTCATTTCGGCAATTCCCTATCTGGCCGCCGTACTCCCAGCAATTTGGTGGGCACGTCGTTCAGACAAGACCGGGGAACGGATCTGGCACGCCGCCATACCTGCGATCCTGGGTGCTGTCGGGATCTGCATTTCTGCCCTCACACACGAGCCTGTCCTGATTCTGGCTTCGCTCTGCATCGCTGTGATAGGTCTGAACTCTCAGAGCGCCCCGTTCTACCAGATCCCGGGGCACTTCCTCACCGGGGCCGCAGCCGCGACCGCCTTCGCACTCATCAATTCGCTGGGCAACCTCGGCGGCTTCGTCGCTCCTACCGTCTTCGGAGTGCTCAAGGACGCGACCGGCGACTACACCCTCCCGAGCTTCATCATGGGCGGCGTCCTGATTCTCGCCGCAGTTCTCACCGTCATCCTCCCTAAGGTCTTCAAGATCGATCCGAAGGCCATGAACGTCGAAAAGGTTTCCGCATGATCGAGGCCAAAATCTCCTCAGTCCGTCTCGTCGAAGTCTCCGCAATCCTCGCCCCAGACCCCTCGAACCCTGGATTCGCTCCCCAGACCCGTCCGGTCAGCGTCTACGACCAGCTCCACCAACCTGAAGGCTGGCCTGCCCCCACCGATCCGCGCCGCAAGACGTCCCTGTACCTCGAGATCGGCACCACCGCCGGCGTCACGGGCCGCTACGGCCCAATCGACCAGGAAGCCGTGGCCCCGCTCGCAGAGGGAATGGCGGCCTCCCTGCTCGGCCAGGACGCCCTCGGCGGCAACTTCATCTGGGAACTGCTCCAGCGCGGGAACCGCCACTCCCGCCACGGCAACCGCAAGATCGCCATCAGCGCCGTCGACAACGCACTATGGGACCTCCGCGGCCGCCTCCTCGGCCTCCCCGTCTGGCGCCTCCTCGGCGGGGCCGGCCGGCCCAACATCCCGGCCTACGCCAGCACCCTCGGCACCTTCCACGGCGAAGGCCAGGTCGAGGAGACCGCTGCCCGCCTCCTCGACGAGGGCTACACAGCGCAGAAATGGTTCTTCGGCGACGGCCCCGGACAGGGCACCGAAGGAATGGACCGCAACGTCGCCCTGGTCGAACGCACCCGTGGAACAGTCGGAGATCGATCCGCGCTCATGTTCGACGCCTTCATGAGCTGGGACCCTGCCTACGCCCGCCGCTGGGCCAGTCGGGTCGAGCAGCTCCGCCCTGACTGGCTCGAGGAGCCCTTCCCCGCCAGCGCCGTCGAGTCGTTCGCCCAGCTCCGCGCCACCACGAGCATTCCCCTGGCAGCCGGCGAGCACCTGTACGACCGCTACGACATCCTGCCCTTCCTCCAGCGCGGCCTGCTCAGCGTCCTCCAGGTGGACCCCGAATGGTGCGGTGGCGTGACCGACCTCCTGCGGATGTGCGCCATGGCCGAGCCTTTCGGCGTTTCCGTCATCCCGCACGGCCACAACATCCACGCCGCACTCCACGTGGTCGCGAGCCAGTCCCCGGAGCTGTGCCCACGAGTCGAATACCTCTTCCTCCACGAGCCCGAACGGCACTACTTCGAGATCGACGTCCCGGCCCCGAAGGGCGGCATCATCGCTCTCCCGACGCGCTCGGGATTCGGTATCGAGCTCGACGAGGGACGTATCAAGGAATCAGTGGACGTCATCGCGATCTCCTGAGGGGACGACATAGGACTGCCCCCAATCTGCACCTTCTGCTGTTAAGGCTGGGCACGGTCCTTGATAACGTCTTTGGCAGGTGCCCTATGCTCCGGGCATGGCTGTCACTCGCAACGATGCCCGGCGCGCGGGAGTCTCGCCGGGCCACATCTCGCACGTCCTCGGCGGAGGCCCTCGTCCCGTATCCGCAGAAGCACAGCTCGGATCGAGGCGGTGATGGAGCAGCTCGGCTATCCGCGCGATGGCGTGACCAGATTCCTGGGCGCCGGCAAGACGAATTCGCTCGGCCTGGTGCTGCCGGGTATCGCCCTACCGTATTCCCTGAAACCACCAAGGAACGCAAATGCGGACGTTCGACGCTGGCTATCAGCTCCCCATCGCGACCACCGATTCGACCTCCAACGTGAACGGGATCAGCTCAAGAGCCTTGCCGAGCGGCGGGTGGACGCGCTCATCCTGATGAGCGTCGAGCCCGAGCAACGGACTTCGTCGAGCAGCACATCGACCGGATGACCCCGGCCGATGTGCTGATCGTCCAATGCGAGCTCTCACGGAACACGATTGATTTGGACTGACGGCTGGCCGTCGGCGCGGCGAAACAGTCACCCTGAACCTCGCGTCACGGTATCACCGGCTCTCACCCGCCGCGCGCTCGTGCGTACCGTGATCGTAGTCAACGAGAGCGAGGCGGGGCGGGCTTCGTCTCCGCAGCCTTGCCGCTCTCGACCCGGCCGCCGTCGCCCTCTTCATTGCGAGCGCCTTCTCGTGCCCCTGCATCCCCACCTCGGGAGGCCGCGGCTCGGTGATGGCCGAGGGCGATCGCGTCACCGAAGTCCCCGCGCTGGCGGTCCACGAAGAACTCGGGCAGCATATCGGTGGGCTGCCCCAGAGAGCGGCTCCTCGACCCCGCGGAGCACACCACCTTTTCGAATTCAAGGCCCCGATTCGTCTGTGCGAATCTCGCGAATTGGGACGCGACCAGCCCGCGGCACAACCGGGAGATGACCGATTTCCACCTCTCCCCCGTCAGCATCAGGCAGGGAATCATGCCCCATCGCGGGCGAACCTGAACAGGGGATGCGGGAGGCCGAGGATATTGCTTCTGTCGGGAAGAGGGGGTGTCACCACCCGAATCAATGGATTAAGCCGGGTCTTTCGAATGGAGCGCTCCAGTCGACCCAGTGCGTCAGCAGTGCGCTCAATTCCGGTGCGGAGCTTCTTGTGATCGGCGGCCCCGCGCGACCTACTTGAGGAGTAGCAGCAGACTGGCTGCTATCTGCCACGTTGGGAATGAGGAGAAGTAGGATGTTTATCCGAGTCAGCACCTATAGGCACGGGCCGGTAAGCAATGGACAGCCATCCCAGGAGACGGTTAATCGCGTTCTTGCACTGACCGGCTGCCGCGGGCTCTACTACCTGATCAACGACGGCGGCAAGTCAATTTCACTAACCCTGTGGGAGGACCGGCAGGCCCTCGATGCCAGCAGGGAGGCGACCGATGCGATCCGTGTCGAGACGACGGCCGAGCAGCACATGGATGTCCTCTCGGTGGAGGAGTACGAGGTGCTCACCCAGGAGCTGAAGCCCTAGACCCGAGCGGGGCGAGCGCCGGCAGGCCCTCTACCCCCTGCACGAGGCCCTTGGCTCTGAGGTGTTGAAGGTGAGCGGCGGTCTCGCTGAGTGCGAGCCTGAACTGGAGCCCTTGCAGCGACTCGAAGCCGCGTGACCAGTAGATCTTCCGTGCCACGTTGAATACGGTCGGTTCCGCCTCGCCGGAGACGGCTTCGACAATCTGGGCAGAACGTTCGTCTATGCCTGCGAGTAACTGTCGGGCGCGTGTTGCCGGTGCCCGGAACCTGTACTCGTGGGCAGGGAGGACCTCGTAATGGTCGTTCAATTCGATGAACTGTAAGGAACGAATATAGCTTCCGAGTGGATCCGGATCACCGCGCATCTCGAGCGAGACATTAGGGGAGATTCGTGGAAGTAGATGGTCGCCGCTGATCAGCATCAGACGTTCTAGTAGCTCCAAGCAGATGTGTCCCGGTGTGTGCCCTGGGGTTTCGATGGTCCGAACGGTCGACCCGCCGAAAGGAACGTCATCGCCGGCGCCAACCCGGTAGTCCGCGTCCGGAAGGCGACGCAGATGCTCGAGAGCGTCGACGGTCATGGCCCCCTCAGCCACCCGGTCCGCCGGAACTCCCCAAAGACACATGCGGGCACGGTCCAGCGCGACCTCCCCCTCTGCGTCGCGGTAGTCAGAGATGTACCTTTGCTCAGCGGCGCCGAGGCCGATCGGGGCGCCGGACACATCCGCCAGCCGGCGGGCCATCCCTAGATGATCTGTGTGGAAGTGGGTCGCGAGTATTGAGGTGACCTCAGTGGGCGTGACCCCGGCGGCCGCGAGCCCTGCAGCGAGCTGCTCGAACCCCTGGCGGGTGTCGAATCCCGGATCGATGACCAGGCAGTCCTCGTCGGAGATCAAGGCGTAGCAGAGGGTGTAACGCATGGGATTGCCCGGAAAGGCGATCGGGATGGACCAGAGACCTCGATCGAGCCTTTCGACGGGCGGGAACACCTTGTCGGCCCAGGCCTGCCGCTGAGCAGTTCCGGTGATCTCTACAGACATCAGGCCTGCCGGGGATCGAAGAGACGGAAGACGCTGGTCGCGCCGCCATCGATGAGCAGATCGGCGCCGTTGATGCTTCGGGCCTCGTCCGTGAGGAGGAAAGCGATGAGCGCTCCGATCTCCTCGGGCGTAACGATCCGCGCCGTTGGGACCTTGTCAGGAACCTGGTCGCGCACCTCCTGAATGACCATTTGGGTGTCGACAACGCCGGGGCAAACGGAGTTGACGGTGATCCCGGTGCCCCAGAAGTCCACCAGAAGGGAGCGGGTGAGGTTCGACAGGCCTGCCTTCGACGCCGCGTAGCTCGGGTACGGGTACCCGGTGGTCCCCGCGATGGACGAGATGTTCACGATCCTGCCCCAGTCTTCGTCGAGCAGGTCCTGGGCGAATTCGCGGATCACGGCGAACGGGCCAGTCAAATTGATGTTGAGCACCCGGGCAAACGACTTGACGTCGAGGTCCAGGAGCATCTTTCGGTCCAGAACGCCGACGGCATTTACGATGGCCTGGACCCCGCCGACCTTCTCGTGGATGTCACGGTGGAGCCGTTTGATCCGGTCGGGCTCCGTGACGTCGACGGCGAATGCGTACGCTTTGCCTCCAGCGGAACGAACAGCCCCCGCGGCTGCTTCGCTTCGTTCGGCATCGAGGTCGACGCAGATGATGGTGTGACCGGGCTCGGCGAGTCTGAGGTTGATGCCTTGGCACATGCCTCCGCCTGCGCCTGTGACGAGGACATTTAGGCTGCGCAAGGGAGGCCTTCCTTTCGATGTGGGAATGCAGCGGCGGAGGAGTTCACACTCGGGACTCAAAGGTCTTCAGCCCACGGTGTTTCCAGAGTTTCCAAGGCGTTGGACGTCTCCGCCTTTCCGGACAGAAAACGCATACTCAAGCATAGACTAGCAAGCGCTCGTTCGAGAAGAGGGGACGGCCCGCAAGCTGCGTCCTTGCACAACCTTCCTGGCTGGACGATCTGCTCGGCCACCGCAATCGCAGCATGAAAAACCGTGAGTCAATGGCGAACAAACGCTCGGGAGCATAGTATGGTAAGACTGCGCAACTAGGAGGACTGATGCCGGCGACAACGGAACGCAAAACAGCTGTGGCCATCCGCGAGGAGGCCGCCAAGCTCTTCTTTGAGCGCGGCTACAACGCTACCTCGCTTCGCGACGTCGCCGCGGCGGTCGGCCTCAAGGTCGGCAGCCTCTACAACCATATCGACAGCAAAGAGGATCTCCTGCTGCAGATCATGGGTGGAATCATCGACGACCTCCTCGAACGCGCCCGACAGGCGTTGGCTGAGGCGAACGGTGACGCGGTCGACAGGCTTCAGGCAGCCCTGAGGGCCCACCTGCGATTCCACGCCGAACGGGCTCAGATCGTGTTCATCGGGAATACAGAGCTCCGCTCACTCTCCCCGGATGCCCACCAGACGGTCGTGGACAAGCGGCGCGAATACGAGACCTTTCTTCGCGACCTCGTCGAGGATGCCGGCAGGGCTGGACTGGCGGCCATTATCGACCCGCGCATTCACGTCTACAGCTTCGTGGCCCAAGCAACGCACATCGCAGGCTGGTACCGCCCCGGTGGCCGGAAATCGCTCGACGAGATTGTGCGCGACTACACGAAGCTCGCTCTCCGGGAGCTCCGGGTCGTCGACGCCGACGAGCGGGTGGAGCGACACCAGGAATGGACCGAGTCTGCGGCTGTGGCGAGCGCAGGATGAAGAACTAGTCGGCACTAGTGTCGACTAGACGGATCTGAACCGTAGGGGTGAACCGGCCAGCGGGTTCCTGAGCCTTCCCGGCGTGTGGTTCGATCGCGCCCTGGGGCTCCCCTCGGCGGGCCGCACCGCGAGCTCGCGAAAATGTGCGCGTCGACCGCACGCTCCCGGGTTTTCGTAACGAGTAGCTCTCTCACGCGGCAGCACACCCACGCGCAGGCATCGGCGCGAGCCCGCTACTGCTCTTCGCGAAACTGGCTGGGTTTCTCGAAAGGACCACCCGGGAGCGGTCCATAAGCGTTGCCCATTTCCTCGGCTTACCGATTGGGGACCGACAGTCGGTTCGATCTATGACGTCCCGCCTTCTCGTCGCGAGGGCGATGCTGTCGACCGGGGACGATGTCGGCGGCGCTCGGAAACTGCACAGTTGCGGCGCTCGGGCAGCCGGCTCGCAACTGGTGCACGTCATGATGGCGAAGCCAGAAGCCAGGTCAGTCCGCTCCATAGCGGCCGGTCCTCCAGTGTCGTGGGGACCTAGCGGAAATGAGTCGGTCGCCCCATTTCCTGCAACTGCACACGGCATTGAGTCGAGGCCCAGCAGCCTCGATGAGGGCTGTATGCCAAAGACAAATGACGCCTCCACGGGGTCTAATGTCAATGAGTGTCGCGAGCGAACGCTTGTTCGATCTTCCCCCTACCGAGCCAGATTGCTCCCCTGTTTCACTTGCATGAGAGCGTGGTCACATCTATCGTAATGTACGAACGATCGTCCATTTATATGCTAATGCCTTGTTCATCGGGGCCCTACTTCGAGGGGAGGCCCCCTCCAATTCCGAGGAGAGAGCGATCTCCCATGCCCGACTTCACCAATTCCACCAACGAGACGACGCTGACGGGATCCGCCGCCGAGACCATCGACGGTCTGGGGTGGCCCATGAGGGACCGCCCAGCGCCGCCAAGAGTCATCTCTGCGGCTGACAGAAGGCCGCTCACCCCTGGTCGCAAGGAGTCTCTTTCATGAAGGTTCCCCCTTCCCTCGCGGTGTCGGCCGGGCGCTTCGCTGGGTTCGGCGTCGTGGTTACAGGTGGCGCCTCTGGCATAGGGTTCGCCATCGCTCAGCGATTCCTCAGCGAAGGTGCCGAAGTTGTTCTCTGGGACGTGAGTCTAAAATCCGTCGCCAATGCCCTCGACCTTCTGAGCGACACTTCAACGACAATCAAAGGGGTGGTCGTGGACGTGTCCGACCATGCCTCCGTGGCGAAAGCAGCCGTCCAGACTCTCGAGATGCTTGGAGGTGCTGTACGCGTTCTCGTAAACAATGCGGGCGTCACCGACTATTCGGCATCGATCCTGGAGACGTCCGAGGAGATTTGGGATCGCACTGTTGGTGTGAACCTCAAGGGGATGTTCCTTGTAACCAAGGCTCTTCTGCCTTCAATGTTGCAGGTTGGAGAAGGGGCCATCGTCAACATGGCTTCGGTTGCAGCGATAGTGGCGGGGGCTGGAGGCCCCGCCTACACCAGCTCCAAGCATGGCGTAGTGGGCCTCACCAAACAGCTGGCCTCCGACTATGGAGGACGAGGGATACGGGTGAATGCAGTCGCGCCAGGTGCCGTCGCGACGAGCATGACGGAAGGAATCATCGACAACGAAGACCTCGAAGTTGTAAGAGTCTTGCGCGCCACACCGGCTGGCCGCTACGCCGAGCCCGAAGAACTCGCCAGCATCGCCGTCTTCCTTGCAAGCGAGGAAGCCCGATTTATGCACGGCTCAGTACTCGTCGCCGATGGGGGCTGGTCAATTCGCTGATCTTCAAGTCGTTGCCGTGACCCGCCGATGAGATCACGCATGGAAGTCTCTCTGCCGCGGAGGTCACTGCACACGCGAAGCGCTGAGGCCGTCGCGGGCCGCAGCGCGGACGACGAACCAGACGCCGGCCTTGCCTGTCAGGGGTCCAACTTGGCGATGTCGGCAAGGGGTTGCGAACGCCCAGCGCCTGTCTGCACGCGGTCCCTCGGCGCATCTGGCGGATAGGTCGCTGTCTGAGCAAAGACTGATTGACAGCAAGTGAGATCTGGGCAACACTGAAGCGGCAAGAACAAGCGATCGTTCGCTTGATTCGGTCAACGAAGATCTGCGGGAGAAAAAGATGAAAGCACTGGTCCTCACGGAGTTTGGCAAGGACCTGGAAGTTTTGGACGTCCCCGAGCCTGAGCTGACGCCCAGGGGGGTGCTTCTGCGGGTCGAGGCAAATGGGATCTGCCGCAGCGACTGGCATCTCTGGATGGGTGACTGGGACTGGCTGGGCCTGAAGCTCGAACTCCCGCACGTGATGGGACATGAGTTCGCCGGCGTGGTCGAGGAGGTTGGCAGCGAGGTAACGCGCTACCAGGCTGGCGACCGTGTCGTCGTTCCGCACGCCCACGGTTGTGGCCACTGTGAATACTGTCTTTCCGGGCACAACAACATCTGCGAGAACGTGTCGTTCGCAGGCACGAACTACTGGGGCGGCTATGGCCGCTACGTCGCGGTTCCGGACGCCGACCGCAATCTGGTGCGCCTCCCTGACAATGTGGACTTCGGTTCAGCAGCCGGGCTCGGTTGCAGGTTCATGACCGCTTTCCACGGCGTTGTGGACCAGGTTCAGGTGAAGCCCGGCGAATGGATGTCGGTGCACGGCTGCGGAGGCTTGGGCCTCTCTGCTATCCACATTGCCTCGGCCATGGGCGCCAACGTCATCGCGGTAGACATCAACGAGGATTCGCTTGCCCTCGCCAAGTCCCTTGGCGCCGTGGCTACGATCAACGGACGCAATGAGGACCCTGTTGCTGCTGTTCGCGATCTGACCGAAGGTGGGGCCCACGTCGCCGTCGACGCGCTCGGCATCTCCATCACATGTCAGGCTGCGGTCAATAGCCTTCGCAAGCGGGGACGGCTGCTGCAGGTCGGCCTGACCTCGAAGGAAGAGAAGGGTATGATTCCACTTCCGATCGACAGCATCGTCCTCCAGGAACTGTCCATCGTGGGATCCGCGAACATGCCCGCTCACCGCTACCCGGACATGATGCGGATGGTCGAGCGAGGGATCCTGAACCCGGGCGCGATGATTACCAGCCACGTCGGGCTCGACGAAGCGGGCCAAATCATCGCTTCAATGGGCCAATTCAAGGGCAGCGGCGTGAGCGTCCTCGATCGCTGGTGACCGAATCCGAGACCGCACTAGCTAGGAATCCGAGAGGCTTTTCAAAATGAAGATGATCATCAATGGTGAGAAGCGGGACGCCCGGGACGGCGCCTTCTCCGAAACGCGCAACGTCGCCACGAACGAAGTGATCGACACGATCCCTTCAGCGACGCCCGAGGACATCCAGGAGGCTCTGGAGCACGCTCGGGAGGGAGCGAAGGTCTGGGCTGCGACGCCCGCTCACAGGCGCTCGGCGATCCTGACGAAATTCGTCGAGGCCCTGCGTGCCAATATCGACGAGCTGGCGGTCCTGCTCGCGGGCGAGAGCGGCAAAGTGCTCGCTCATTCCCGGAACGAACTCGAGACGACGGCACGCATCTTCGAGGGCTTCGCTGAGGAATCGAAGCGAGTCTTCGGTCAGTCGATCCCGTTGGACATCCAGCCAGGGCTGGAGGGCGATCTGCTCGTCACACGCCGGGAGCCGCTGGGCGTCATCGCTGCCATCCTCGCCTTCAATTTCCCGGCCGAGCTCTACGCACAGAAGGTCGGCGCGGCCCTCGCAGCCGGAAATGCAGTCATCGTCAAGCCTCCCCGGGACGACTCGCTGACCTGTGTCCGGATGACCGACCTGCTGCTCGAGGCCGGCGTGCCCGGCAACGTCCTCCAGATCATCACCGGCTCAGGTGCAGTGGCCGGGGAGTACCTGTCCAGGAGCCCGCTGATCAATGGCCTCAGCTTCACTGGCAGCACCAAGGTTGGCGAGCGGATTGCTGAGAATACTGCACGCAACGTAGTGCGCACCTTCCTCGAGCTCAACGGCAACGATGCGTTCATCGTTTGCGACGACGCCGACCTCGATCTCGCTGTGCAGCACGCCGCGATTGGGCGCCTGTACGGCAACGGCCAGGTTTGCGTCGCCACGAAGCGCATTCTCGTGGAAGAGTCGCGCTATGAAGACTTCTTGGAGCGCCTGACCGAGCAGGTCAAGGGCAAGAAGGCTGGCGATCCGACTGATCCTTCCACCGAGATTGGGCCACTCATCAACGAGGGGGCGGCGAAGGACGTCGAGAACCAGATTCAGCACGCCGTCTCAGAGGGAGCGAAGATCCGCCTCGGCGGCAAGCGGAACGGAGCCTTCATCGAGCCGACCATCCTCGAGATCACGCGAGAGGTCGGCATCGCCAAGGATGATGAGATCTTCGGACCGGTCTTCTCAGTCATCCCGTTCAATGGTGTGGACGAGGCGGTCGAGATCGCCAACGATTCGTCGTTCGGACTCGGAGGGGCCGTCTTCTCGAAGGATTTCCACAAGGCGTTCAACGTTGCCTCCCGGATGGAAACCGGCATGGTGTCCATCAATGGCGGCAACTGCTACCGTCCCGACGGAAGTGCGTTCGGCGGGTACAAGAAGAGTGGAATCGGGCGCGAGGGATTCCTCTACACGCTCGAGGAGCTGACCCAGATCAAGAGCATCGTCATGCGCGGAATCCTGAACCAGCCGTGACCGCGTAGACCATTTAGGGTGGCCCCGCGACCGTTCAACGGGCGCGCGGGGCCATTCTTTCCCATGCCCGCTGCTCGCGGGTTTCCGTCACCAGATCGGGGAACAACAAGAAGGAGAGAGCCTCGAGCGTCCCAGCCAGCAAACCGCCCCTCGCGGGAGCTGCTCAGAGACTGAATCGCGACTTGCGCTTCGAGGCACCTCTTCCGTCGGACACGCCTCCGTGCGCCACCGTTTCGTAGATGTGGCCGGATGGGACATCACCCTGATGCGGTACCCGGACATGTAACGGTCGGCCACGTTCAAGATCATGAATCCAATTTGGCTCGGGTGGGCAATGGCTTTGAGTCTTGGTCCCGACGACTCAATGTCCGATTCCAGAGCCATGGCCGCCTCGTCACAGGCCAGCAAGGCCTCGAGGCCGGCCTCCTCGAGTCGATCAACCAGCTTGTCCGGAACTTCGTCCGACACGCCGTGCGACTCCTTAACCTCAGAGACCGCTTCGACAACGTTCTCTTCGACAGCTCCACTCGCCTGAACCGCCTGAACCGCCTGAACGAGATTCTCACGTTCGATCGAGACTTCATTCCCGCCGATCTTCGCCACGATCTCCGACTAGTCGGCACCGATCAAGCCCACGACTATCGAACCTCCCCCACTGCTCACGGTTCTTACGCTCCCGCAACGCCGTCCTCGGCGCAAGCTGCGCGGCCGGCAGAAGGCAGATCGGCAAAGCTGTGAGTGACGCCCTCGGCGCCAACACGATGCATTAGGGGATAGGCTGTGGAGGCAATCGGGAGGGCAAGCCTTCGGCCCGTTGATCTCGCTCTTACACGCCCACCGAACCTCAAGAGCTTCGCCAGTTGCTACAGCGATGGAGCCAGCGAGACGACTCTTCATCCGGACGGTTCACAACAGGCGCCCCGGCCATCTGCGCCCTGGCCTCGTCAATCACCTCAAGCACCGAAAGGGTCTCATCCAGTGTGTAAGGAGGGGATTCCGAACATTCCCCACTGACCACCTCGCCAAAGGGTTGGCCTGATAGTGAAGTCCGTCATAGAAGTTTGGGGCGTCCGGTCAACCCACTCGGCGGTTCGAACCTCAGAACGGTCTTGCCGTTCCTCACGACCCGGATGCCGCTCGCACCGGTGAAGGGGGAGCACGGTCTTGCTGCCGTCTGTGCTCTCGTTGCGATCCTTGAGCGTGCGGTCCTGTTCAAGCATGCGCTAACTCCTCCTCCCTCCTATCGGCGACGACGGCTCACGCAGCGTCGAAGTCGATTGGAGAAATTCCCCCGCCGGCTTTCACGAGATCCCGAGCGGCACTCATGATCTGAGCCAAACGGAGAGAGCTGCCCAGCGAGTGCAGCGGCGAATCAAGCAGGCCTTCGTCGACAAAACGAGCGAAGGCAGCTGCCTGCCAGGCCAAGCCTTCTCGTCCGCGCAGCTGTGCGGGGTCTCGCCATTCGCGCCGCCTTTCGCCTGTGACCAGGTTGAATCCTTCGGCGAACACGGCGTGGCCCTGGATCTCGAAACTTCCGCGGTCGCCGGTGATTTCGGCGTGCCCACTGGTCAAGCCTTCAAGAGTGAGGGATACGGATGCCATGCGGCCCTCGGAAGACCGAAGAGCCGTCACCACCTGAGCGTCCACGCCACCCAGTTCTGTGCCTATTACCGCCATTTGGGTGGGCCATCCGACTGCGAAACAGGCGAACCAGTATCCATATACCCCACGGTCGAGGATCACACCCCCGTCGGCATCCCAGATCTGGGTTCCGTCATTGGGCTCTGAACGCCACCCGACATCGACGCCGGCCAGCCTCACATCTCCAATTAGCCCCAAATCAAGTTGACGCTGCAGCTCGACGTACGTAGGCAGGTACCGGGGCCACATCGCCTCCATTGCCAGGACCCCGGCGTCTCGAGCGGCGTCTCGAACGGCACGAACCTGAGAAGGGTTGGTGCCAAGAGGCTTCTCGATCAAGACATGCTTTCCAGCGGCGATAGCCCGGAGCGCAAGATCCGCGTGTTGCGAGTTGACACTGGCGACATAAATGACGTCGGCGTCGCTCTCAAAAAGGGCGTCGTACTCGCCGAAGTGGCTGGGGATTCCGAATTCCCGCGCAAAGCTTTCGGCGCGATCGGAGGACCGCGAGCCAACCGCGACGACCTCCTGATTGGTGTTCCTCAAGACCGTGGAGGTGAAGTCCCGGGCGATGAATCCAGGGGCGGCAATACCCCAGCGTAGAGTGGGACCGCCTCGCAGAGCCGCATATGGGGAACATACTTCAGTCATCGTCGACTCCTTTACAAAATCTCTGCTATAGCGAGATTTGGATATTCAATATACGAATGTGCCCTCGTTTATTTGATTTCGTTTTACAACCGCAGCTCGATCGCACCTCTGCACAGTTCGCGTGACTCGGCCCGGTCATGCAGTCATATGCGACGAGGCGAACTAGCGCACTCGGTCCGTGACGCGACAAAGAGCAAGCGTCGACGTGAGCGGCGCCAAGGTGCTCTCTGAGCGATCGACGAGAATGTTTTGCACGACTTCTTCGTTCTCCGACACATACCCATTGCCCTCGTGGCTATGGTCGAACTTCTCGACCGTGTCGTCCGAGCCGCGCAGAGTGTGCTCCTCAATACGGTGCAGGCTGCGTGCGACCTCGATCAAACCATGCGAGCCTCGGATCAATGCACTTGAAGCGTCCCACCCGGGCAGCCGGGACGAGGAGTCCGGTTGCGAGCAGCGTGACCGCCGCCTTCCCATTCGACGAGCTCCCCAAGCTTGAGCGGCAAAGGCATCGGGAGTTTATCGGTCATTGTTGAATCCTCTTGTTTTCTCCGCCTGGAGCCAGTTCCGGACGATCGCCATTCTGAGAGTGCCACGGTTCCAAGCGCAGGTTCCGGACTTTCGGGTGCTGAAATTGCGCATGCGGAACGTCATGATGGGCCAGCCTCGGGCTCATTCGTCTAGCCGCAGGAGGTCCAATGTCAACGACGCAAGATAATGATCGCCAGTGCCCTCGAGACCGGACACAGCGACCACGCCGATCATTGAGCTGCCAGAGACGATAGGAACGCCTCCCGCTGCAGGCGTGTACTCCTGGGCTGAAAGTCCGAAGAGGGTGAAGAAGTCGACTCCCATGTCACCGAAGCGCTCCTGGACCTCCTTTGACGAGCAGCGGAACCGTCTGACGGTGTTGGCCTTGCGTTCGACCCAGCTGTCATTGTCGGCGCTGGATCCGGCGAGTGCTGCGTGAAATACGCGCTGGTCGCCCAACCAGATGCCGATAGTTATGGGAAGTCCTTCCCGCCGGCATTTGTCGACGATCTTGCTGCCTGCGTCCCACGCTTTGTCGTAATCGGTGGAATGGTCGGCTTGATTTGTTTCAGTCATTCGATGAACACTCCTCGGGTGAATTCATCCCGGAGACCAGCGCGCTCGGAAGCCGGCCTCGGCTGGCACTCGGAACGCGTGTCCCGGACTCGGTCAGACTTGGTTGCTGAAGGCGGCGTCGAAGGAGGCGGTGCTGGGGGCGAAGTCGAACTTCTTGAGCGCGGCGAGGGCCTCGGGGGCGCCCTGGAGGCGGTCCATGCCGGCGTCTTCCCACTCGACGGAGATCGGCCCGTCGTAGCCGATCGCGGTCAGGGCGCGGAAGCAGTCCTCCCACGGCACGTCCCCGCGGCCGGCCGAGACGAAGTCCCAGCCCCGGCGCGGGTCGCCCCACGGCAGGTGCGAGGAGAGGATCCCGGCCCGGCCGTTGCCCATCCGCATCCGGGTGTCCTTGCAGTCCACGTGGTAGATCCGATCGGCGAAGTCCGTGATGAACGCCACCGGGTCCAGCCCCTGCCACATCATGTGCGACGGGTCCCAGTTCAGCCCGAACGCGGCCCGGTTCCCCACCGCGTCGAGGGCGCGTCTGGTGGACCAGTAGTCGTAGGCGATCTCCGAGGGGTGCACCTCATGGGCGAAGCGGACCCCGCACTCGTCGAACACGTCCAAGATCGGGTTCCACCGGTCCGCGAAGTCCCGGTACCCGGCCTCGATCACCTCAGCCGGAACCGGCGGGAACATCGCCACATACTGCCAGATCGAGGACCCGGTGAACCCGACCACGGTCTTCACCCCGAGCGCCTTGGCCAAGCGCGCGGTGTTCTTCAGCTCCTCCGCCGCCCGCTCGCGCACCCCCTCGGGCTCGCCGTCGCCCCACACCCGCGAGCCCACGATCGCCTGATGGCGGAAGTCGATCGGGTCATCGCACACCGCCTGGCCCTTGAGATGGTTCGAGATCGCGAACAGCTTCAGCCCGTGGCGCTCCAGGATCCCGAGCCGTTCGGCAATGTACGCCTCGTCGTCCCACCGCCACGCGTCCAGGTGCTCCCCGGACACAGCGATCTCGAGCCCGTCATACCCCCACCCCGAGGCATACCGTGCCACCTCCTCGAGGGTCAGATCGGCCCACTGGCCGGTGAACAGGGTGAACGGGCGGGGCATAGGGGTTCCTCTCCTGGTCTGCGCTGAAGGTGGGGGTCGGACGAAGGCAAAGGGTGATGTCTAGGAAAGGTCCCGCTCCCAAGTGCTGCCATAGGGGACTTCGTCTGAAAGTTCGGCCATAAAGGTTGTCGTATCCAGTCTGGTCATCAGAATCCCGCGATTGCGGCCGCGGGCGGCTTCTGAAATGAGCTCCCTCTCCGCGGTGTCCAAGGCTTTCTGGAGCAGCTCCGGGTGGCCATTCCAGGCCAAGACCCGGCGCCCAGGCAACTGCCTAGTTGCGGCATCAATCTGCTGTGTCACTCTGCTGCTTCCTCCTCTGGCTTGTGCAGGACGGGTGCTTCGGGTGATCTCTGTGAGACCGCATCCGCCTTCATGTAGACCTCGTATTCGCCTAGATCGATGATTCGGCGTTCACCGAATCTTGAGACCGCCCAGAAGAGGCGGAATTCCGGCATGATCTCGTCCACTAGGCCTGTGAAGTGCACGACGCCGTCACGCTGTGCCACGACGGCGCCATCCCGTGTGAGGTCTTTGCACGAGGCGCCCTCACATAGCCAGACACAGTGCGATCTCCTCAGATCTGGATGGTGATGGACTTGGCGGCGGCGGATTCCTCGATCGCGGCCAGGACACGCTGGACCTGCAGGCCGTCCTCGAACGACGGCGACGGAGACTTGCCATCCCGGATGGCGACCAGGAAATCGCGGATCTGGTGGACGAAGGTGTGCTCCCAGCCGATCACGTGCCCCTGGGGCCACCATGCGTCGATATAGGGGTGGTGCGGCTCAGTGACTACAATCCGCCGGAATCCCTGCTCGGCTTTGGGGCCGTACACGTCGAGGAACTCGAGCTCGTTCAGTCGCTCGAGGTCGAACGCAAGAGCCCCGTCGGCTCCGTAGACCTCGATCCGGAGCGAGTTCTTCCGGCCCACTGCCACGCGGGAGGCCTCCACCGAGGCGATAGCGCCGCTGGCGAGGGCCAGGGTGGCCCACGCGGCGTCGTCGACCGTGACGTTCTCAGCGCCATTCGGCCCAGGGCGGCGGGGCACGAAGGTGTGCAGGCGGCCGGAGGCCTCGGTGACGGTGTCGCCCAGGAGGTACTGGACCTGGTCGATCGCGTGCGAGGCGATGTCCCCCAGCGCACCGGACCCCGCAGTCTCCTTCCGCAGCCGCCACGTCATGGGCGCCTCCGAATCGGCGAGCCAGTCCTGCAGGTAGGAGGTTCTGACTTCACGGACTGTGCCGAGTCGGCCATCGGCGATGAGCTTGCGTGCGTAGGCGAGCGCCGGGACACGGCGGTAGTTGAACCCGACCATCGACTGCACCCCACGGCTCTGTGCGGCGGCCGCGGCGGCGACCATGGCCTCCGATTCGGCGAGCGTGTTCGAGAGCGGCTTCTCCACGAGCACGTGCTTGCCTGCCTCGAGCGCGGCGATCGCGATCTCCGCGTGCAGCCACCCCGGGGCGCAGATGTCGACAATGTCCACATCGTCCCGCCCGATGACCTCGTGCCAGTCCGTCGCTGACTCCGCCCACCCGTACCGCGCCGCAGCCAGTGATGCCTGCTCTGCGTCGCGCCCCACGAGCACCCGCTGCTCGATGGCGGGAACCTCGAAGAAGGCTGCTACGTTCCGCCATGCCTGAGAGTGCGCCCTGCCCATGAACGCGTATCCGATCGCCGCGATCCCGAGGGGACGAGTGCTCATTTTGGGGACTCCCAATCAACTGCGAGGGCCTCCAGATAGCGCAGCGACGCGCTCAGGCCGTCGAAAATGTCCGCCGAGTAGTCGTCGAACTCCACGACAGCGACTTCAAGGGTCGTCGCCGCGTCGATCACGGCTCCCCATACACCGACCTCGCCCTGGCCGGCCGGTTGCTGGGCCTTTGCCGCCAGGGCATAGTCCTCCGGAATGAGCCTCTCCGCATTCACGAGCCGCTCCACATTCGCCCCATGAACGGGGCCATCCTTGATATGGAGCGCTACGACGCGATCGCCGAGCCGCTCGAGCAGCGCGAGAGGGTCCTCGCCCCCGACGACGGCCCAGTAGGCGTCGATCTCGAGGACAACTTCGGGGTCAAGCAGCCCGGCGAAGTATTCGAGCGCCGTTGTGCCCCTGACCTTGGAGGTGAACTCCCACCAGTGGTTGTGGTAGCCGGCCCGGACGCCGTGCTCGGCTGCCTTCCTCGTGGCCGCATTGAGACGTGTTGCGGTCTCCTGAATCGCCTCGGGATCCCGCCAGTGCTCGGCCGGGATGTACGGATCGATCACGATGCCGATGCCCAGACGGTTGGCCGCGGCGAAGATCTCGTCCTGGTCTGCCGTCAGCAGCGGGGCATGCCCGGACGGGGCAGTGATGCCGTTCTCGGCGAACGCCGCCGCGAACTCCTCAGCACGGGCGACAAAGTCGTACGGCTCCACCTGCGTGAAGCCGATTTCAGCCAGGCGTCGGACGGCGTCGGGCAGATCCGCCTCGACCGCGTCACGGACGGTGTAGAGCTGGGCGGAGTAGGCCATCGGGGAAGGGTCCTCTCTAGTGGAACAGACCGGGCGCACCCTGTCCTCCTTATGTCGCTGATTCGGCGAGCTCGGAGACGGGATTTGGAAGGGAACCAAAATCGATTACGAACAAGCGTACGTATGTATCGAGGCCCAGTCAAGAGCGGCCACAACCCTATATGGGGCCCGCCTTTTCGGGCAGGTTGGCACAACTATGAACGAACGCTTGCTTGACTGCAAGGCGATGCGAACTTGATACTGATGAGGAGCCTTCACGCTTGCGGTCGGCGATGGCGCCGCCGGGGTCACGATGAAAGGAATCCGATCTTGTAATCAGCCCACGGTGGGGCCAGTGATGCGGGTTCAAGAGTCCCGTTCTCCTCGCTAGCACCGCCATCCCGCCGCAGGCATGGTCGACATCGTACGGTCACGTCCGGGGGGCAAGCGCGCTCGGGAGAACGCGGAGCCCCGAGGCGACGGGAGACGGCGCTTCTTCGACGGCCATGAATGCGCGGGACCCATTGCCCTTCATATCGCGGGTTCTCGCAACTCTCCCACCACGATGACATGGGCAATGACCCTCGTCATGGCATCTCTCGACATCTGTCCGCGAACCCGAAGAGCCGCCTCTTTTTCAGCTCACCCTCCCAGGAGAAAAAGGAACAGGAATGACCGACACGACGTTCGACATCAACAAGAACACCGGCATCTTCCGGGTATACCGGGCGGGAGACCTCCAGGCAGCGCCGGGTCAGACCTTCAATGCCCGCAGGATCTCCGGCGTGAGCAGAGAGAACTCGGCCGCAGACGGCCTCTGGTTCGGCAAGGTGTACACCGGTCCCGGAGAAGTATCGGGAGCCCACCACCATGGCGAAGCGCAGACCGGTGGGTACGTCCTCAAGGGCCATGGCTTCATCCGGTATGGCGAAGGCTATGGCCAGATCGTCTATCTCGAGGAAGGCGACTTTGTCTTCGTTCCCCCGTTCATGCCGCACATCGAAGGCAATGCAAGCAAGACCGAGGAACTCGTCTGGATGACGACGCGCACTCCGGACAACATCGTGGTCAATCTCGATGACCAGGACATCGTAGACCTCGAAATCGAATACCGCTCCTGAGCGGAACGAGGAGAATCAAAAACAAGCTCCCCACGAGTCGGACTGAGCGGATCAGCCATACCGTGGGGAGCATTGTTGTGCGCATTGCCAGCCGCAGGAGAGGCCCGCAAGCAAAGCTTGGCATCTGTCTCTCCGACGCGGGAGAAGTCTCCGCTGCCACCCCGCCGGGTGGGACCGCAACAGGCCAACGCAGCACGAACGCCCCGGGGCGGCCGGCAAGAGAGTCCCCTAGGTTCAGATGGTGGGCGTCAGGTCAAAAGAAGGCACGGCTACATTCGAGGTGTACACCGACTCCGAAGATCGCGAGTTGGCGGCCGCCTTGGCATGAAGGTGCGCGTTCTCGTGCGATGCGGGAATTCGAACGTCGAAGGACAGGACTCTGCAAACAGCGGAGCCGGAGCTTCCGTCGGGGTTGATCCCCCACCCGCGCCAGCATCATCCGGTCATTCATTCATTCTTCTGCCGGAGCCGATGGGCTTTTGCGGACCTCCGGCTCGCCGTCTAAGCGGCAGCGTCGTGACGCCGCCGTTCAACACGATCGTCGGCGTCGACGACATTGAGCTGACGGAGGGCAAGCTTGGTGTAATCTCTCACGAATTCATCCAATCCCTTCCGTCCCCCAAGCCTGTACCAGCTGGCAATATGGGTTGCCTGGGCGACGAAGCTGTACACGTGAACCCGGCCATCGACGACGTCAGCGAGCCCCGCTTTCCCAGCGTCCTCAACAAGGCCACGGAGGAGCGCCTCGTACTCCTGCCGCTTGTCGGCGATCTTCAGGTGCGCTTGCGCAGGTAGCGAGCGAAGCTCGGTGTTTCCGATGAAGACCTGCTGCGCCCGTTCGGCATGGAATCTAAGGTGGGCCGCCAGGACTGCCTGAAGCTTGTCGACTGCGTCGCCGTTGGCTTTGGCGAGGGCCTGCCGAGCCTGCGCGAGCAGATCATCGATGATGCCGCCCATGATCTGAAGCAGAAGGTCTTCCTTGCTGGCTATATGGTTGTACAGGCTGCCCACCATCAACCCGACCGCTGAGGCCACTTCCCTCAGTGAAGTTGCGTTGTAGCCACGCTCGAAGAACAGCTTGGCTGCCTCCTCGCGGATCGCAACTGCAGTCTTCCGCTCGGTCACGTTCGCCATTGCACCTCCTGTTGTCGGTCACTCAGCCTAACTCCCGAACGTTCGTTCGCCCGATTGGGATGTTTCAACTCCCCAGGGCGCACGCTCGAGTTCCTCGGGAATGCCATCTGAAAGGCACCCGGCGCAGGCGCAGTGCCGCCATGTCTGAACAGGTCAATGCCTGCAGTCAGTCGGCAGTTGCCGTCTTGAGCTCGGCGACGGCTCCTTCGCGGCGCTTCATCAGCGCCGTTCTGCGAACTGCGCAGACGAGTTCGCCCTTCTGGTTGTAGCCGCGGTGCTCGATTCCGACGATTCCGGTTGCAGGACGCGACTTGGAGACCCGTTTGTCGAGCGCCTCGGTCTCGACCCGGAGAGTGTCGCCGATGAAGACGGGCTTCGGGAATTCGATGTCCCGGAATCCGAGATTGCCCAATGTAGTGCCCAGAGTCGTGTCCTGGACGGGGATCCCCGTAACGAGGCCGAGCGTGAAGATGCTGTTCACGATCTGGCGTCCGTACATGCTCTGGGCCGCGAATTCGGCATCAAGGTGTAGTGGCTGGACATTCATCGTCAGGGTTGTGATCAGGAGGTTGTCTGCCTCGGTGACCGTTCGTGTGACCTCGTGGCGGATCGTCTCCCCTACTTCGAAGTCTTCGTAATACATTCCTGCCATTGTCTGCTCCTGTGTCTGTTGAGGGCTGTGGGACTGGGTCTAGTCTGCGACAGCCAGGTCGAGGACCTGTCGTGCGTGGTTGGCGTGCGCGAAGTCGATGTGGTCGCCCCGATACGATACGGCGCCGTGCCCTTCGCGCTGGCCTTCCTCGAATGCAGCAATGAGGCCCTCATAGTATTCACGCAGGTAGTCGGAGAGCCCGTACTGCTCGTTGGCTATCGGGGCGTGCGAGGGGTGGATCAGGACCTGTCCGGTATAGCCGAGCGAGTGGTTGGCTGAGGCAAACGCCCGCAGCCCGTCGAGGTTCCTGACCTCCTGCCACAGTCCCAGGACGATGCTGCGCAGTCCCGCGGCGCGGGCGGCGAGGACGACTCTGCTGCGCAGATAGAGGGTCTCCTGCCCCTCAGCCGTCCAGCTGAATCCGACCTCCCTGGAAACGTCGGCGTCCTTGGCAGCTGCCGCCATTACCCCACCCACGCGCGGTCCATCGAGGATCTCCTCGACCTTCTGGATGGACGCTGCGGTTTCGAGGGAGGGAACGAGTTCGACGGTTCCGCGCGACAGCCCGTTCGCGACTTCAGCAGCAGTCACCAGCGCATCGAAGCGGACGACGTCGTCCCGTGAGAAGAGCTTCGGGAGGAGGAAGGCCGCGAGCTTGGCGTGGGTCACCACACGAACATCCTCCCCGAAGTGGTCGGTGTCCAAGGCGTTGGGCCGGACTAGCACTCCCCTATCGTCGGTGAGGGCTTCGAGGGCGTCTCGGGCGTTTGCTCGGGCCTGCGCCTTCTCTTCGGGCGGCACTGAGTCCTCAAGATCGATGATGATGGCATCGGCGTCTGAGGCCAGGGCCTTGTCAATCCAGGACCTCTTGTGTCCCGGGACGAACAGCAGCGAGCGATATGGCTTCACGCGGCACTCTCCTCGAGCTTGAGCTGGGTGAGAAGTGTTCCGGCAGCGAGGGACTCGCCAACAGACGCGTTCACGGGCCCCACGATCCCGGCGGCGGGAGCTGTTATCGGATTCTCCATCTTCATGGCCTCGAGAACGAAGAGAACCTCCCCGGAAGAGACCTTCTGGCCCTCGACGACATTGACCTTCACAATGGTTCCCTGCATCGGCGCCTTGACGGTTCCGTCGGACGCCTTGCCCGCCTTGCGGGCCTTTGCGCTCCGGCCGCTGCGCGAAGCGTTGGCAGGCGTGGCATCGGGCGCTGTGGTTGCCGTGGGGGCCGCGATGGCAAGGGCAGCGCCAGGGCGTCCGGCGTCCGGGAATACGGGGATCGTGTAGATGCGTCCCCCGACCTCGACCTCTTGGCGCGAGGCCTCAGACTCTTCAGAGAAGTCGACGGCTTCCTCGAGCCAGCGAGTTGAGAACCGGGCGCTGCGGAAGTCCTCGTGCTGGACGATCGTCAGCGCGGCGGGGACTGTGGTCGGCACCCCCACGACCTTCAGCTCCCGCAGCCCTGCTGCCAGCCGCTCGAGGGCTTCTTCTCGGTTGTTGCCGTAGGCGATGAGCTTGCCGATCAGACTGTCGTAGTAGGGCAGGACCTCGTCGCCTGACTCGTAGCCGGCGTCAAAGCGGAGACCTTCTCCGGTAGGGGCTTCCAAGGTCTCCAGCGGCCCTGGCGCAGGGAGGAAGAGCCCTTCGGCTACATCCTCGGCGTTGACTCGGGCTTCGATCGCAGCACCTGTCGGCGTCAGACGGTCCAGGATGCCAAGCGGCTCGCCGGCGGCGACCCTGATCTGCTCTGCGACGAGGTCTACGCGGTGGACCATCTCCGTGACGGGATGCTCGACTTGGATGCGGGTGTTCATCTCGAGGAAGTAGAAGTCATCTCCCTCCACGAGGAACTCAACCGTGCCGGCACCGACATAGCCGACGTGCTCGGCGAGGCGCACTGCAGCGGCACCCATAGCCTGCCGTGTATCGTCGGAGAGACCCGGCGCCGGGGATTCTTCGATCAGCTTCTGGTGGCGTCGCTGCACCGAGCAATCTCGGTCGCCAACGAAAATGGTGTTGCCGTGGCGGTCTGCGAATACCTGGACTTCCACATGGCGGGCGTTCGTGAGGTATCGCTCGAGGTACACCTCGCCGTTGCCGAACGCTGCGCTGGCCTCCCGTGTAGCGGCAGCGACTGCCTCCGCGGCCTGTTCTTCCGAGTGGACCAGACGCATTCCGCGCCCGCCGCCGCCCGCGGAGGCCTTCACCAGGATGGGATAGCCGTGTTCAGCGCCGAACTCGATCACGTCGGCAGCACCGGAGATAGCACCCTTGGAACCCGGCGCGAGGGGAACTTCGGCAGCGACGGCGACGGCCCTCGCCGCGACCTTCTCGCCCATCGTCGAGATGGCAGCTGCACTCGGACCGATGAAGACCAATCCTGCATCCTCCACCGCTTGAGAGAAGGCAGCGTTCTCGGAGAGGAATCCGTAGCCGGGGTGGATAGCCTGTGCGCCCGTCGCGTGTGCCGCATCGATGATCTTCGCGATGTTGAGGTAGTTCTCGCTGGCGGCGCCGGCGCCGAGGTCGACGGCTTCGTCGGCGATGCGGACGTGCATGGACTTCGCGTCGGCCTCAGAGTGGACGGCAACCGCCTCGATGCCCAAGGACTGGCAGCTGCGGATGACCCGCACTGCGATTTCGCCTCGGTTGGCGATGAGGATCTTAGTGAACATGGATGTTCCTTGTCTCTGTGGAATCTGCGGGAGCTGCCGCGCGGTTGACGCAGAGGTTCTCGGTTTCCCCCACCAACGCGATGCTCGTCCTGAGGACCGAGCCGGGGCGGAGGAATTCCTTCGGATCGCGTCCGTCCCCCACTCCCCCGGGAGTTCCGGTGAGGATGACGTCACCGGGGCGCAGGGTCGTGATCGACGAGATGTAGGAGACCAGGTCGATCGGCCCGAAGACGAGTTCGGACGTGTGCGAATGCTGCTTCTGGACCCCGTCGACGCTGCAGTTGATTTCCAGCTCGGGTTCTGGGCCGACCTCGTCCGCAGTGACGAGGAAGGGACCGAGCGGGGTGGTGGAATCGAAAGTCTTGCCCTGAAGCCATTCGGTGGTCCGTCGCTGGTAGTCGCGGGCCGAGACGTCGTTGGCGGCTGTGAACCCTGCGATGGCGGCTGCGGCGGTCGGCCGGTCGGCGCGGGCGACGGTGCGTCCGACGACGACGGCGAGCTCTGCCTCCCAGTCGACGCTCCCGGATCCGGGGGGAAGGATGATGTCGTCGTTCGCTCCGACGAGCGAGTCGGCAAACTTGGCGAAGAGCGTGGGGTACTCCGGGATGGGGCGGCCCATCTCGAGGATGTGGTCCCTGTAGTTGAGTCCTACACAGACGATCTTTCCAGGCCGGGGCACGAGCGGCGCGAGGGCGGCGTCGTCGACCGCCACAGGCTGGCCTGCCACGTGTTCCGTCCACGCCGGCGACCCCGCTTCGAGCCATGCCCCGACATCTTTGAAGGAGAGGGGCATCAGGTAGCCAGCCTTCAGGACTGCAGCCCGGGTGCCCTCTTGAGTCCGGATGGTCGCAACCTTCACTTGCCGCTCCATCCGAGCTGGGCCTTCAGTTCGCTCTTGATGAGCTTGCCGGCCGCCGATCTGGGCAGCTGGTCGGCCGTCAGGAAGACCATCTGCTTCGGGATCTTGTACCCAGCCAAGTGCTGTCGCAGGAAGCTGGACAGCTGGGATGCGTCGGCTGCCTCCCCGCTCCTGAGGACAACAACCGCCCGTACCTCTTCGTCCCATTTCGGGTCGGGCACACCGACGACGGCTGCCTCGAGAACGGACGGGTGGAGGTGAAGGGCCTGCTCGATCTCGGCCGAGTAAACGTTCTCCCCGCCCGTCTTGATCATCTCCTTGAGCCGATCACGGAAGTAGAAGTAGCCGCGCTCGTCCTGGACAGCCAGATCTCCAGTGTGCAGCCATCCGCCACGCATTGCGTCGTCGGTCGCGTCTGGGCGACCGTAGTAGCCGCTCATGAGCGACGGGCCTTTGACGCAGATCTCCCCCAACTCGCCGGGGGGAACGGGCAGACCGTCGCCATCCAGGAGCTGAGCTTCCACCAGCAGATATTCGGTGCCGATTGAGCCGTCGACTGCTGGATTGAGCATGTCGGCCGGCTTGAGGCGGGTGACCATGGGGCCAGCCTCGGTCAGCCCGTAACGGAAATAGAGCTCAGTCTGAGGCAGGATCTCCGTGAAGAGCTGCTTGTCCGGCATCCTAAGGAGTCCGGCCCCGGTGTGGACGGCCTTGAGGTTCTTCTTGATGGCTGGGTCGGCAAGCACCCCCAGATCCATCAGACGCCGCATCATGTTGGGGATCATGAAGGTGTTTGTCACGGACTCTCGCCCGACCAGATCGACGACCGTCTCATCGCTGAACTTCGGCGCGATCACGCTTGTGGCCCCTGCAATGAAATGCGGCACCAGCCAGCACAGCAGGGCGGCGGAATGGAACAGAGGGGTCAAGATAAGCCCTCGCTCGTGCTCTCGGCTGCCGACCCCGCAGTCGTACATCTCGTTGAGTGCGTTGGCCAGTGCGGCGCGGTGGGACAGGACGACGCCCTTGGGGGTGCCCGTGCTTCCACCCGTGTAGATGATGCAGAGCGGCGATTCTGAATCAATGGCATCGTTCAGAACGCCTGTGCCGATACGAAGGCTGTCCACTTCCAAGCCTTCCCGGAAGATGGCGGGAACTGCCTCGGACCTTGAGGCGACGATCTCCAAAGCCTCCTCGAGCAGCGGGAGGTGGGCCTCTTCGACGAGGATCCCTTTCGCTTTGGTCTCGAGGATGCCATTGGCCAGCTCGACGGGGGCCCACCGCCAGTTATAGCCGATGTAGACGCCACCACTTGCTGCGACCCCCAGAAACGATTCGGCATTGAACACCGTGTTCCCGGCTAGGACACCCACTCCGTCCCCCGCAGAGATCCCCTTCTCCCGCAGGCCCCGCCCCAGCTGCCAAGCCCGTTCGGCCGCCTCGCCGAACGTGACCCGGCCGTCGATGCCGACGAATGCCTCTCTTGCCGGATTGCGGCGGCTGTTCAGGCGAATCCAATCTCCGATGGTCCGCATCATTGCCTCTCTTGAGCGAACGTGCCCGCAAAGCCCAAGACTGTATGGACCTGTGTGCGAACAAGCGTACGTCCGTCATGTTCGTCAATCAATATTTCCCTGCGCATTGGGCGCAAGTCTGAAGGTACTCCCCGGATTGTGAGTCATTCCCCCGAAGAGGCGGGGATTTGTGACCCGCCGCAGAACGCGGCCCTCTGGCGGAGACGTGGCCTCGTTTGCGGGAGCTGCCCGAACCGGGACTCACTAATCGTTCAGGTCGATCTCTACCTCGTCGGCGAGGAACCACTGTATCCGCTCGAGGAACTGCTCCTCGTGCTCGAAGAGCCGCTTCGCCTCCTCGCCCGCATAGGCGGCCTTGACATCGGCGACGCTGGCGAACCAGAGCTCGGCCATGCCGTCGAACGGCCATTGCTCGCGGTGCTCGATAGCGGGGTTCTGGCGGTACCTCCGCAGCCCAGGCAGCTTCCGGACGAGGACCGGGTGCTCGACGTTCCACTTGTGGAGGAACTCCTCGCGGCTGATTCCTGGCTTGGCGTTGAGGACTGCGACGACTTTGATCATGGCTTCTCCTAGACGGGGGTGACGGCCTGGCGGCGATCGACAGGGACAGCCTTGCGGCGCCCGTACAGGTCAAGGCGGCGCATGAGGTCGGAGCGGAGGCCGTTGGCTGGCACGACGGCCTCGACCGCATTCGCGTTGGCGATCTTGAACACGTCGATCCCCTCGGCGTACTCGCTGTGCTTCTCCATGATGAACTTGCGGCGCTCGTCGGGGTCCTGGATCTCGTGGATCTGGTTGTAGTAGATCCCGTTAATGGCCGCATCGGGTCCCATGAGGGCCGGGCGGGCGGTAGGGAGAGCGATGACGGCGTCGGGGTTCATAGGGGCGCCGGACATGGCGAGGTAGCCGCCGCCATAGGCCTTGCGGACAAGGACGGTGATCCGGGGGACGCGGCATTCCGAGACGGCGAAGATCATCTTGGCCCCATGCCTGATGATGCCTTGGCGCTCGACCGCGGAGCCGATCATGTAACCAGCGATGTCCACGAGGAAGATGATCGGGATATTGTAGGCGTTGCAGATCCAGATGAAGCGCGCGGCCTTGTCCGAAGAGTCCGGGAAGATCGAACCGCCCATGTGCTTGGGCTGGTTCCCCACGAGACCGACGGGGCGACCTCCGATGCGGGCCAGGCCGGTGAGCATTTCGGGCGCGAAGAGCTCCTTGTAGGGGAACCAGGTCCCCTCGTCGACAAGAGACTCGACGAACTCCTCCATGTCGAACACCTCGGCCTCGCGCAGGGGCACGATCTCCTCGAGGGTGCGCCCAGCGCGCGGCTCTGCGGGAGGGGCGATGGGGGCAGGCTGTTCCCAGTTCGATGGGAGGAAGCTGAGCCAGACGCGGATGGCCGCAATGGCTTCGGCATCGTCCTCGACGAGGACGTCGCCCAGCCCGGAGACCGTGCAGTGCATCTCCGCGCCGCCCATCTCCTCCAAGGTAACCTTCTCCCCCGTGACCATCTCGGCCAGCCGAGGAGATCCGAGGTAGGCCGTGGCGTGGCCGCGGACCATGATGGTCAAATCGCAAAGCGCCGGCACGTACGCCGAGCCTGCCGGCGACGGACCGAAGAGTGCACAGACCTGGGGTACGCGCCCTGAGATCTGGACCTGATTGTAGAAGATGTTCCCCCACGCGTGGCGGCCGGCGAAGCTCTCGAACTGTTCGTCGATCCGGGCTCCGGCGGAATCGAAGAGGTAGACGAGTGGAATGCCAGCCGCGGTCGCCTTGTCCTGGGCCGCTGTGATCTTTTCGAACGTGCGGTTGCCCCACGTTCCGGCCTTGACGCTGAAGTCGTTGGCGATGACGCAGACCTCACGCCCGTCGACGCGCCCGAAGGCGATGACGACGGCGTCGCCGGGCAGGCCGTCCTCGAACCGGGCCAGGAGGCCGTCCTCGATGTACTCGTTGTCGTCGAAGAGCAGCGCGAGCCGGTCGCGGACCAGCAGCTTCCCGGATTCGACGATCTTGCGCCGGTTCTTCTCCGAGCCGCCCAGCTTCGCCTGGTCCGTCTTCTCTCTCAGGAGCTCATGGACGGTCTTGGCCGACTTGGCGGCGTCAGCGTCCACTGCCGAATTGATTTCAGTCGTGCTCATATGGGCCTCCCCTGAAAGCACCGAAAAACATTGTCTCACCCAGTATACGAACAAGCGCTCGCTAGTCTAGTCTTTAAGCGAGGGCATCCAGCTCTCCAAGACCGAGGAGTGAAATGCGGGGATTCGACGACGACGTCGCTGTGGTCGGGACAGACACACCCAAGGGAAGGCCTGACCACCGGTGGGGGGCCCTCGTAGAAGGAGATCGGGTTCACAGCCCCGGCATCACGATCACCGAGGCCCACCTCGTCCAGTGGGCCGGGCTCACAGGCGACTGGGTATCCCTGCACCTCGACGAGGTGTACGCATCGAACACCCAGTTCGGGCAACGAATCGGGCACGGTCCTCTCACGCTGTCTGTCGGCTTGGGCCTCCTGACCCAGACAGGCTACTTCTCCAACGTGGTCGCGTGGCTCGGTCTCGACGAAGTCCGTGCTGTCCAGCCGGTATTCATCGGCGACACGATTCACACCGAGGCGACCGTGCGCGTCGCCCGCGAGACGAAGAAGCCCGACGTGGGCCTCTGGACCCTCGACTACGTCGTCGTCAAGCAGGACGGGAGATCGGTCATGACCTTCACGAGCAGCTTCCTCGTGAGGCGATAGCCCTTGACGCGCCAGCCCACCCGACCCGCAGCCGCCCCCGACGTCGGCAGCGCCGCCGACCTGCTGGACATAGCACGTTCGGTCTTGGCGGATTACGCGACAGAGGAGCGAGTGCGTGAATTCGACGAAGCGGAACGATTCGATGCGGAGCTCTACCTTGAGCTTGCCCGGGCTGGTCTCCTGTCCGCGGCGCTCTCCACGGCCGGGAAGCCGCACCATGGTCGCCAGACAGCCATTCTCGAGGAACTCGGAGCCGGGCCGACGTCGATCGGAGTCGCCTTCGTCGTGCAGTACATGGCGGTCGAGCTCTTGGCATCGCACGGGACGGAGCAGCAGAAGGCAGAGTTTCTCGATCCTCTCCTCGAAGGAGCCGCGCGCGCCTCATTCGCGCTGAGCGAGCCCGACGGCGGAACGGACGTCGCCCGGGCAATGAAGACGGTCGCGGTCGCCCTGCCCGACGGCAGCTACTCGATCAGCGGCCAGAAGAAGTGGATCGGGGGCGCAATGGATAGTGACTACCTCATCCTCTTGGCCCGCACGGCGCCGATCAGCGGCTCCGCCGCAATCAACGGGATCACGACCTTCCTCGTCCGTCGAGGCACGCCGGGTATCGAGTCGCAGGAGATCGAAACGATGGGCATCCGCGGGCTCGCCCAGTGCGACATCCGAATGGACGACGTCCGGGTACCAGGCGACTGCGTTCTGGGGCGTCCAGATTTCGGGTTCCGCCAAGTGCTCGCCACACTGAATGGAGAACGACTGAACGCGGCGGCTGTCGCACTGGGAATCGCGCGCGGAGCATTTGGGACGGCGCTCGACTGGGCACGGTCACGATACGCATTTGGCCGCGCGGTCGGCGGCTTTCAGGCCCTGCAGCACTCGCTCGTCGATACGAGTCTCAAGATCGAGGCGGCCGCGCTCCTGCTCGAGAAGGCCGTTAAAAGCGCCGACAGCGCGAGCGCCAGCGCGGACGTTGAGTCGGCCCTCGCGAAACTCGCCGCCTCAGAGGCCGCGATCAGCACCACGGATGTCGGCATGCGCCTCATGGGCGGCTGGGGCTTCGCCCGAGCGATGCCCATGCAGCGATACTTCCGAGACGCACGGCTCTATGCCTTCGCTCCGCTCACGAACGAGATGATCCGCAACTACCTCGGCGAGAGAATGCTGCACCTCCCGCGGTCGTACTGATCCGACGCCAATCAGCCAGAACGAAACCGCCGTCAACGGCACAGACGCAGAAAGCCGAACACCAAGGAGAACACCATGACACAGCGCCTCTTCGATCCCGTCCTCGTCGGAGGACAGCTCCTTCCCAACCGGATCGTGCTCCCTCCCCTGACAAGGAGCCGTGCGACATCGGACGGCGTCCCGACACCTTTGATGGCGAAGTACTACCGGCAGCGTTCTGGGGCAGGACTCATCGTCGCGGAAGGAACCGTCGTCTCGCCACAGGGCAATGCCTATGCCCGGGTGCCGGGGCTCTACTCGAGGGAACAGGTCCAAGGTTGGAAGCCCGTCGTTGAGGCGGCGAAAAGCCAGGGTGCGGCCTTCTACGCCCAGCTCTGGCACGTGGGCCGTCAGGCCCACTCGATGGTCCAGCCGGATGGCCTTGCCCCATTGGCTCCGTCGCCTATTCCGATCACCGGCTGGGGGTACCGGACTCCTGAGGGGAAGAGAGTGCCGTACGAGACCCCGCGGGAGCTCACCCGTGAAGGGATCAGGGAGATCCTAGGACAGTTCGCGGATGCTGCCGCAAATGCGATGCAGGCAGGTTTCGACGGCGTGGAGCTCCATGCTGCCAACGGGTACCTCTTCGACCAGTTCTTCAACAGGAGCTCGAATCAGCGCATCGACGAGTACGGCGGATCAGTCGAGAACCGGGTCAGGTTCTTGAACGAGGTGCTGGGGGCGCTTGCCCAGGTCATCCCGCTGAACCGTGTGGGAATCAGACTCTCACCCTCGTCTGGCTGGATGGACATGCGCGATCCTGACAAGCGCAGTGTCTATTCCGAGGCCGTGCGAATTGCCAGCCGTCGAGGTCTGGCATACCTTCACCTTGTCGAGCCGGGAATCGAAGCCTCTGACGATGTCGACCTCGGCGAGGACTGGATCCCCTCGGGCGAACTCGCGGCGCTCTTTGACGGTCCCGTCATCGTCACGGGTGGCCATACTGCGGAGACAGCCTCAGCACAGATCGTGGCGGGCGTGGCCGACATGGTGGGATTCGGCCGTCTGTTCATTTCCAACCCGGACCTCCCGCACAGGTTCCAGCACGGCACGGAATTGCAGGAGGCGCACGCCGACGGCCTCTACTCGGATGACGAACTCGGCTACACCGACTACCCGTGCCACCCCAGCTATGCGCCCTCGCGCAGCTGACCAAGCGCAGAACCCACGTCGACGTAGACCCTAGGCGGGGGCCGTCGGGGCGGCGGGCTCGGAAGTCTCCGGCGACGGCCGGCGAGACCACGGGCCCGCCCCTGGCACCGACGCTAGACGAGCTCGTGCCATAGAAGGTGGTAGTCGCGATGGCGGTGACAGGATGCCGAGCTCCCCTCTCCCAGGCCCCTCAGCAAACTTCTCCTCGTCATTCCCCGGACTCCAAAAGGTCGCGCCAACAACGGGGAACCGGCGTAATCCGAGCGGGTCGCCGGAACCAGGTGCCTCGACGGCCTACTCCGCCATTCCTTGGCTGGAGTCAAACAATCAGGGTCAGTGCCGTCGCCTGAGACCGGACTGGACGCGTTCGAGAACGGGCGCGATGCGAGCGGCTGTGAGCGCGTGTTCTTGGCCGACGACGAGACCTCCGGCCGTACCCGACCAAGTTCCGAGGAGGGGCCGGGTGATGACGAGCCTGCGGGTGGCCAGTGGCAGAGCCCGGCGATAGACGACCGCGCGCGCTTCGGTCAAGAGATCGTCGCTCACGCCGGTCAGTGAACCTCCCATAACGACCCTGGCCGGATTGTAGGCCTGGACCAGGTCTGCGACGACCTCACCGATGAGGGCCGCCGCTTCCCGCACCTGACCCACGACGAGGCGGTTGTTGGCCCGAATGGCCTGAAAGAGCTCCTCAATGGAGGCGGGCACCTCGTCGTTGGGGCCGGCGATCCGCTGGACGCTCCGCAGGATCGACGGGACCGCGGCCACAGCTTCGAGGCACCCGACGTTCCCGCAAGGGCACTCCGCGTGCTGCGGCGCCGTGACACGCACGTGCCCGATGTCGCCCGCCGCACCGTCGGCGCCCCGGTACAGCTCCCCGTTCGTCGTGACCAGGCCGCCACCGATCCCCGTGCCGACCTTGATGTAAAGCAACGGGCTCTGGCTCTCCGGGAGCGCGCGCGCTTCCCCCAAGGCACGGAGGTTGACGTCGTTCTCGCACAGAACGTCGCATCCAAGCTCCGCCTCCAGTGCCGCTGCGACGGGGAAATCGTCCCAACCGGGCATGATAGGCGGCTTCACCGTAACGCCCTGTCCGGGATCAACTGGACCCGGCATCCCGATCACCATTACCAGGCGCTCACGGGGGGCTACACCCAGGTTGGCGAGCACAGTGCGAAACCTGACCGCCAGCTCGTCGATTGTCTTCTCAGGGCCTCGGCTGACGCTGGCAACGAATTCCTCATGTCCCAGGACCGACTGGCCGGCATCGTGAACGCTTATCCTGGCCCGGCTGGCACCGAGGTCGGCGACGAGGACCACCCCGAAGGCTGGATTCAACCCAAGCAGCTCGGCAGGGCGCCCTCGCCCTGCCACAGGCCGCACCCCGTGATTCTTGACCACGCCGGCCAGCTCCAGCATGAGGAGAGCCTCGGTGATCGATGATCGCGCAAGGCCCGTGCGCTCGATGAGTTCAGATCGTGTCACCGCAGCACCGCTGGCAATCAGCCGCACGAGCACGCTTGCAAGGCAATCGGGAGAGACCCGAGTCGAGACCGAGGGAACGGAGAGGCGGACCTTGCGCCCGATCGGCTCCAGCCGCGCCCTTGCGGCAATAGTCACGCGTCCTCCGAAGGCTAGTCAATCCTGGCAGCTACAAGCGTGCGTTTGTTAGTGTATCAGCCCTCATCGCGCTTGTGTCAATCAGAAGGCGGCCGGGGCCCTTCGGCACGAAGTGTGAGGTTTTTGTCCTATTTCTGTCGCGAACAGGCCAAATTGAAAGTCTTGATCGGGCGAATGTGACGTGTCTAACGTAATCGGCATCATCCAAACGATCGCTAGTACGGCGGACTCAAAGGAGGGCCCCTTGCTTCATCGGACCCAATGCTTCAGCCGGGGGGATGTCCGGCTATGACCAGAGTGATCTTGCACCGCCTCGCGGTTGCCATCCCAGTGCTCTTCCTGATGTCGATCTTCACGTTCGTCCTCGTCTCGTTCCTGCCTGGCGACGCGGCGAAGGCCCTCCTCGGGGAGAACGCCACTCCTCAGCAGATCGAACAGCTGCGCCAGCAGATGGGCCTGAACCGGCCATTGGCCGAGCAGTATCTCGCGTGGCTGGGCTCCGCCATGCACGGCGACTTCGGGAGCTCGCTCCTCAACGGCCAACCCGTCGTCGAGATCCTCAATACCCGCCTTCCCGTCACGCTTGGCCTGATCTTGGCCACCACCGTCGTCACGTCCGTCGTCGGAGTGGTGCTCGGGTTTGCCAGCGCGCTGCGAGGAGGGTGGCTTGGACGTCTGGTCGACCTGCTCGCCTTCGTGAGCTTCGCCTCACCCCCTTTTTGGATCGCACTCCTCCTCATCACGCTGTTCTCGGTAGAGTGGCATGTCCTTCCGCCGAACGGCTTCGTGCCGCTGGCCGAATCACCGTTGGGCTGGGTGCAGACGATGCTGCTTCCAATCGTCGCGCTAGCGACGGGAGGCTTCGCCGGCATCGCGACCCAGACCCGCGACTCCACGATGGACGCGCTGGGGCGAGACTTCGTCCGGGTCCTGTTCGCGAACGGCCTCACCCGGCGGTCAATCGCGTGGAAGCACGTGTTGCGATCGTCCGCCCCCGCGGTGCTGACAGTGATCGGCCTCATCTTCGTGAGCCTGCTTTCGGGAGCGGTACTGATTGAGCAGGTCTTCGCGCTTCCCGGAGTGGGCCAGGAGGTTGTAACGGCAACCACCAACCACGACATCCCTGTCATCCAAGGCGCTGTCCTATACCTGACCGCGATCGTTCTGATCGTCAACCTTGTCGTGGACATCATGTATGGCTTCGTCGACCCGAGGGTGCGTGTGCGATGACCGAAGTTCTCGTTGAAACCACTGCCACATCGGCTGCCACCAAACTCGCCCCACCCCGGCGTCCGAAGCTGGTCGGCCGCGTGCTCAAGAATCCCCTTGGGCTGATGGCTTCCCTCTGGATCCTCTTGGTTGTGGCGGTCGCAGTCGCCGGCCAGCGGATCGCTCCATATTCGCCAACCGACATTGACCTCAACGCCATCGCAAGCGGATTCACCGGTGAGCACCTTCTCGGCACGGACAGCCTTGGCCGTGACGTCCTGTCGAGACTCATCGTGGGCACCACCCCAAGCGCCGAGGGCGTAGTGGTGGCCGTCCTCGTGTTTGCAGCGATCGGCATCCCCGTCGGCGTCCTGGCCGGCTACTACGGCGGCTGGCTGGACGCGGCCGTCGGTCGCGTCAATGACATCGTGATGAGCCTGCCCGGGCTCATTCTGTTGCTGGTCGTCCTAGCTGTTTTCTCCCACAATCAGGATGCCGCCATGATCGCGCTCGGCATTCTCGGCGCACCTGGGCTGATCCGCGTCACCCGTGCAGTGACCATGTCCGTTCGCGAGGAGCTCTATATTGCCGCCGCACGCGTCTTTGGGCTCACTGGATTTCGCATCCTCGTGCGGCATGTGCTCCCTCGCATCCAGAGCACCGCCATCGTGCAACTCGCCCTTTTTGCCGCTGCCGCGCTGGCAGTTCAAAGCGGTCTGGCATTCCTTGGCTTCGGTCCCCAGCCCCCGGCGCCCAGCTGGGGCGGGATGATCGGGGACGCCTCCGCGGAGATCATGAGCCAGCCCTGGCAGATCGTTCCTCCCGGACTGGCAATCGGTCTGACCATGGTTGCCTTCGGCTTGCTTGGCAACTCGATTCGGGATGCGGTGGCGTCGTCGTGGAGCCACATCCAGTCCGATCTGCTCCGTCGGCACAAGCCCACTCGTAACACCATCGGCAAACCAATCGGCGCCAGAGGCGCGCTGTTGTCGGTCCGCGGCTTGTGCGTAACCGTCGTTCGCGACGGTGTCAAGCAGACAGTCGTGCGATCCGTCGACCTCGACATCATGCCTGGAGAAACGGTGGGCGTCGTCGGGGAGAGCGGCTGCGGCAAGACGCTCACGTCGCTCGGGATCCTCGGCGCGCTACCCCCCGGGGCCCAAGTCTCGGCAGGCAGCGTGATGCTGCGAGGCGAGAACCTGGGGGAGATGACAGCGGTCCAGCGGGACGCCGTGCGAGGACGGCGCATCGCGTACGTCTCCCAAGAGCCCGCCTTGGCCCTTGATCCCATGTTCAGCGTGGGCAGCCAACTCCGCGAAGCTGTCCGCCGCCACCACGGCCTGAGCCGGAAGGAAGCCGATGCGCGCGTGCTCGAATTGCTCGAGATGGTCAGGCTTCCCGAGCCGGCTCTCATCTCCCGCAAGTACCCCCACCAGCTTTCGGGCGGCATGGCGCAACGCGTAGGAATAGCGCTGGCGCTTTCTGGGCAGCCAGAGCTCCTGATCGCAGATGAGCCGACGACCGCCCTGGATGTGACGACCCAGGCCGAGATCCTGAGCCTTCTCGCCGAGCTGAATGACGAGACGGGCATGGCGACACTGATCGTCACACATGACTGGGGTGTTGTCGCCTCGCTCTGCGACCGGGCAGTGGTCATGTATGCCGGAGAGGTCGCCGAGGTTGCACCAGTCACCGACGTCTTCTCCGACCCGAAGCATCCCTACACCGCGGCCTTGCTCAGATCCAATCCTCACGTCGTGCTGGAGCTCGGCTCGGACAGAGCCGGCGAAGGCGGTGACATCCCTCGGCTGCCGACCATCCCCGGTGAGGTGCCCGCTCCGGGTGCGCTCGGCGTCGGGTGTGCCTTCGCTGACCGCTGCGCCATCTCCGGCGCCGAATGCCGGACCGGCCTCATCCTCCTCGAGAGCCGCGGACCGAACCACAGCAGCCGGTGCCTGCGCCCAAACCAGGTCAACAACCGTGAAGTGGTGAGCCATGAGACTGCCTGACCGCAGCCCACAGACGTCCCTCCTGAAGGTGAACGACCTCGTCGTGCGGTATGGTAGCCGCCGTCGTTCCGAACCTGTCGTTCGAGGCGTGGGCTTCAGCATTGAGCACGGGCAGACCGTGGGCCTCGTCGGAGAATCGGGCTCCGGCAAGTCCTCGATCGGCAAGGCGATTCTGGGTCTCGTGCCTCCCGAGTCGGGAAGCATCCATCTCGCCGGTCGGAACATCATCAACCTTGCGCGGTCTGCTCGCCGCAGCCTCTCAAAGGATCTTCAGGTCGTCTTCCAGGACCCGAACAGCTCCCTCAACCCGACACGCACCATTGGCAGCAGCCTTATCGAACCGCTCTTGGCGGCCAGGCGGTGCACACGCATCGAGGCCCTCGGACGAGCTCGCGACATGCTCGCAAGAGTAGGCATGCCGGCAGACTCCATGGACCGATACCCCTCTGCCTTCTCCGGAGGGCAGCGCCAGCGCATCGCCATCGCACGAGCACTCGTCATGGATCCGAAGCTCATCGTCTGCGATGAGCCGGTGAGCGCCCTCGACCTCTCCGTTCAGGCGCAGGTGCTCAATCTCATGGTCGAGCTCCAAGCCCGCGACGGGCTGTCCTATCTGTTCATCAGCCACGACCTCTCTGTTGTCCGCTATATCTCCCATCACGTTCTCGTCCTGCAACGGGGCGCCGTGGTGGAGGAAGGCTCCGGTGACCAGGTATGGAATGCGCCGGTCCACCCCTATACGCGCGCCTTGATCGATTCGATCCCAGAACCGGACCCCGCGCGTCGACAGCGAAGGAGGGCTCCCGCTTCAGTTTGAACCCCGGCCGAGGGCCACATCGGCGCCACCTCGGGTCAGACTCCGGCTGCCCGCCGGTCTGCCAACTAAGTGCGACAAGGAAGAACAACGATGTTCAAGATCGACAGGCGCCATTCGGCGCCGACCATCGGCGCGGCAGCATTGGCTGCGGCCACTCTGCTCCTCGCCACTGCTTGCGCCCCCTCCGCGAGCGAAAGCTCCTCCAGGACACATTCAGGTGGGCATGGCGACACCCTGACAATTGCCACAGCAAATGCTCCCGCCACCTTGGATCCTGCCCTCATGGGCGCGGGCAATTACATGATCTGGACCAGCGAACTTGGATACGACTCCCTGATCCATCTCGCCGGCGACGGCTCCTACCAGCCGGATCTGGCCGCCAAGTGGGAATACAAGGGACTCAATGAGTTCGACATCACCCTGCGTGACAATGTCACATTCGCGGACGGCACAACGCTCAATGCCGACGCGGTCGCAGCTTCCCTCAACTACGCCTTCAAGGCTGCCGGCGCCACACAGGCATGGGCTCACAATGTGACCGAAGCCAAAGTGGCCGGGCCGATGACGGTTTCAATCGCGTGTAAGGCATCATGCCCGGAGCTTCCGTTCCTGTTGAGCCAGAACGTACAGCTCGGAAGCATCATCAGCCCGGCCGGGCTAGCCGACCCAAAGGCGCTCTCCACCGCGACCTTTGGAGCCGGGCCCTACATCCTTAACAAGTCCCAATCCGTCACAGGCGACCACTACACCTTTGACTCCAACCCAAAGTACTGGAACCAGGCGGCGATCCACTTCAACCACGTGGTCCTCCGCGTGATCGCGAATGACAACGCGCGACTCTCCAGCCTGAAGGCTGGGCAGGTGGACATTGTCGATAACGTGCCTTTCCAGTCCGCTGCCTCGGTCAAGGCTGGCGGCGCCGCCGTCGCATCCCCGCCAACCGGCTTCCTAGGCATCGAATTCCTCGACCGGACCGGGCAGCTTCAGCCAGAACTCGCAGACGTCCGGGTTCGGCAGGCGCTCAACTACGCCGTGGACCGAGACGCGATCGTCAAGGCCCTTGGTTATGACCATGCAACCCCCACAGAGCAGATGACTGGCTCTGGATCCGGCGCCTACGACCCCGCACTGGACAAGACCTACCCGTACGACCCGCAGAAGGCCAAGCAGCTCCTCACCGAGGCGGGATACCCCAACGGCTTCACCATCAAGCTCGAGACCCAAGTGCCCATGCCCCACGTGAGCAACTACACCCAGGCCGTCATGAGCCAATGGGAGAAGATCGGCGTCAAGACCGACCTGACGAGCGATCAGACCTTCCCGGCGTGGATCGACAACATCGCCGCTAAGAAGTTCCCAGGCGCCAGCTATCTCTACGGCACGCTGCCGTTCTCACTGCAGTCGACCAGCTTCTACACCAACACCGGCGGACCCTACAACGCCTACAAGACCGACCCCAAGGTCGACGAGATGCTCAAGGCAGCGTCAGCCGCGCCAGGTGACCAAGCGACCGAGATCTACAAGCAGATCAACAAGTACTCCGTCGAACAGGCCTTCTCGGTCCCGCTCGCCCAGGTCGACGTTCTCTACGCCGCCAACAAGACCGTAAACCTGCCCGGCGGCTCGGCGACAAATGCCGTCCCGATCCTGACCGACGTCACTGCCAACTGATCAACAACCCCACCTGAGCCGACGGAGCCGCGAGACCAACCTTCGCGGCACCGTCGGCGCCGAAAGGAGACAAGCATCATGCCCATGACCGCGCTCGACTACGAACAGATCAAGCAGCGACACGCCCGCTACGGCCACAGCATTGACTTCCACGATGTCGAGGGCGTCGCATCCTGCTTCGCCCCCGAAGGCACATTTGTCGACGACGACGGCGAAAAATCCTGGATGGGGACGGCGCAGCTGCGCGAGTTCGCCGATAGCGTGCACAGCAAGCAGCTGGGGCGTGCGCGTCACACGATGCTCTCATCGCTCATCAGCGGCGACGGCGAGCGGGCCCGCTCCCTTACTTACGCCCTCATTACGCGCGACTATGGCCCGGGGCAGGGCAAGGGCCAGACCACCCACTCTGCGGTGCTCACCACCGGTGTGTACGAAGACGAACTCGTCAAAATCGACGGCAACTGGGTCTACGCCCGGCGATGCTTCCAGCATGACGGTTGGCCCAAGGTTCTGGGTCGGCTTCGAAAGCCGGCCCCGGTCGCAACCTTCGAGGCCGCCGATGAGGGGTCCGGCAAGGAGCTGACCGCGACGGACCACGAGGAGATCAGGCAGCTGCTTGCCCGCTATTGCTTCACTCTGGACTTCGGCGACTACGACGGTTTCGTCGAGTGCTTCACCGAGGACGGGGTCTTCGGCGCCCCGACTTCTCACGATCCCGTGCGCGGATCGAAGCGCTTACGCGAGTTCGCCGTCAATGTCGACACAAAGGTCCAGGGGCACGCGCGGCATTCCAGCGTAAGCCTTGTGATCGAGGGCGATAGCCAGAAGGCGCGGGTGGCATCCTACGGGTTCATCCCGATGGACTACGGCACTCCGCGACAGTGGAACCAGCGCGACAACGCAACTGTCGGGACCACTGGAATCTACCACGACGAAGTCGTCAAGGTCGACGGCCGCTGGCGCTTCGCCCGCCGCACCTTCAGCTACGACGGATGGCCCGCCGTGGTCGAGATGCTGGGGCGGCCGTTCGACATGGCGCCGTTCGACTGATCGACCGACAAGAATCCACCGCCTCACCTGACTTCACTGAAAGGACCCATCATGGGAATGACTGCCGCCGACTTCGAACAGATCAGGAATCTCCTGGCCCGCTACAGCCACACGCTCGACTTGGGCGACTCCGATGGTTTCGTCCGCTGTTTCACCTCCGAGGGCGAGTTCGACACCAGCAGCCCAGAAGACGACCTGTTCGGCACGCACCGAGGACACGGCGAGCTTCGCAAGTTCGCTGTCGCATCAGCCGAGTACTCGGTCGCGCGTGTTCGGACCACCTGCGCAAACCTGCTCATCGAAGGGGACGGCTCGACGGCGAAGGTCAGCTCGTACGCCTTTGTGACCCGCGACTACGGCCCGCCGATTATCGAGGGACAGGTGACGTACGCCCGCCTCGTCACGACAGGGATGTTCTTTGACGAGCTCGTCAAAGTGGGGGGCGACTGGAAGTTCGCGCGTCGTGTGTTCAGGCACGACGGACTACCGGATGTCCTCGAACGTGTCAGCAAGCCGATCAGCGTAGGACCCGGGACGGCTTAAACTGCATCTGGTCTGGCAGTCATGAGCCTCACAGCCCTCGATTACGAGCACATCCTTCAGCTGCATGCTCGCTACAGCCACGCCATCGACTTCAACGACCTCGAGGCGTTCACGAGCTGCTTCACAGCGGATGGCGCGTTCGTCGCCCCTGACGTCGACCACCGTGGGACTGAGCAGCTTCGCCGCTTCGCGGCGAGTGTCGCGGCCAAGGATGTGGGCCATGTCCGTCACATGCTGATGACCTCGCTGGTCGACGGTGACGACACCACGGCCCGTTCCTTCTCCTTCGCCTTCATCACACGCGACTACGGTCCCATCGCGGGGAGGCTGCAGGTGCCGCCGTCTGCGGTGATCGCGGCCGGGGTCTACGACGACACGCTTGTGAAGTGCGAAGGCGAGTGGCGCTATGCCGTCCGGGCGTTTACCTGGGATGGCACGAGAGAGCAGCTGGCTCATTTGGAGGAGGCCCGCATTCCGTCGCATCGGAGCCTGCGCGGGGCCGCTTTGGCCCTCTCGGACGAAGACCGCTGGGACATCCGGCAATTGCTGGCCTCCTTCTGCCACGCGCTCGACTTCGAGGACATTGAGGGGTTCGTCGGCTGCTTTCAGCCGACGGCCACCCTCGAGTACGAGTTTGCCGACGGCAGCACTGAGCGCATACAAGGCGAGGACGCAATAGGGGCCTTCGCAGCGCGGTCCCAGGGGGTACGGGCGCGAGCGCGCCACCTTGCGCTTAATCCGGTCATCGAGGGGACTGGGTACGCCGCCCACGTCACGTCCTACTGCCTGATGCCAATGGACTACCTATACGGATTCGTGCGCGTGGACTGGCCCTCGCCGGGCCGCTGGGCCCAGCTTCACAACCCCACCATCGGGCATTCCGGAATCTTTCACGACGAGGTCATCAAGGTCGAAGGGCGCTGGCTCTTCGCCGGTCGCCGCTTCGTCGAGGACGGACGACCCGACCAGCACGAAAAGGAGATACTCCCCTGAGCACATCGAGGATCACCCTTGGCGATTTCCATGTTGGGCGCCTCGGATACGGGGCAATGCGGATCACCGGCCCGCACTTCGCCGGACCCCCAGCAGACCCTGAGGCCGCGAAGGCCCTCCTCCGCCACGCCGTTGACCGAGGAGTGACGTTCATCGATACCGCCGACTCCTACGGTCCGGGCGCCTCTGAGGAGCTGATCCGGGAAGCCCTGCATCCCTACCCGTCCGAGCTGGTCATCGCGACCAAGGCCGGCTACACGCGAGAAGGACCCCCAGACTACGGGTGGGGGTTCGGCGGACGTCCGGAGCGCTTGAAACGGTGCTGCGACGAATCCTTATCACGTCTGGGCCTGGACGTCCTTGACATCC
>NZ_JBKZWT010000010.1:0-41101 GCF_047759905.1 Sinomonas sp. G460-2
AGCGCCCACAATGTCCTGCATTATGGCACCGGATTCAAAACCTTCCGTCATCCCGTTGTCGGCGAGCTCACCGTCGCCTACGAGGGACTGGAGATGACATCGGAGCCCGGCCTCACGCTTACCACCTACAGCGCAGAGCCCGGGTCACCCTCTGAAGAGGCATTACGGCTGCTTGCATCCTGGGCAGCCACCGAATTTCCCTCCATGCGGAAACCACAGTCGAGAGCCGAAGCCTGACGGCGTGCTGCTGTTTCTCCGCGCTGAGACTGCGCCCGACACGTTAAGCCGACGGCTATCGGCGTCGAACGCGGAGGACGGCAGCGCCGGGCACCGAACTCTCGCCGCCCTAGAAGCAGCCGATGGCTCGGAGATCAGGGCCGCGACGCCATGCCCACGCAGATAGCCCGGACCGACCGAGGGTAGGTACCCAGTCCGGGCCCGGTCCAACGCCGACGGTTCGGACTTGCGATGAAGCACCGAATCACTGAGGAGACATCTGTGGAGAAAGGGAGCCCTTTGGCCCCACACACGCGGGACACTCAAGCAGTCCGTCCTGCCGTCGCGCGCAGTACCCTCATGTCTTCGGTGCTGGGCTTCTTCGTCATCACCTTGGACGCTGTGGTCGTCAATGTTGCGCTGCCGACTGTCCGAACTGAGCTCGGTGGCGGGATGACGGGACTGCAGTGGATCGTTGATGGGTATACCCTCGCGTTCGCAGCCCTTCTGCTCTCTTCTGGGGCGCTCTCCGATCGCCTCGGAGCGCGCCGTGCCTTCGGGGTCGGTGTGGTCCTGTTCGTCGCCGCTTCGGTGACCTGCGGCCTCGCTCCAGGCTTGGGCGCCCTCGTGGCGGCGCGGTTCATCCAAGGAACCGGGGCCGCTGTCATGATGCCCGCGTCGATGGCGCTCATAGGTCAGGCGTTCCCGGATCCCATTCGCCGGGCTCGCGCCGTCGCCATCTGGGCGATGGGCGGTGCCGTGGCCTCGACCTCTGGCCCGGTGATCGGCGGGCTGCTGAACCTCGTGAGCTGGCGGCTAATCTTCCTGATCAACCTTCCCGTCGGGATCATGGCCTTGATCCTGTTGGCACGTGCCCGCCGGTCGCCCCGCCGCGAGGTGCCATTCGACTGGGTGGGGCAAACGACGGCAGTGCTCGCCATGGGCGGCTTGACCTACGGGATCATCGAGGCCGGAGCGGTCGGCTTCGCAGCCCCGCAGGTGGTGACGGCCCTTTCGGTCGGCGTTGCGGCACTCGTGGCGTTTGCCCTCTCCCAGACCAGGGTCCGCCATCCGATGGTGCCGCTGGCGCTCGCCCGGTCCCCGGTCGTCGCGGTGGCCTCGACGTCGGGTTTCGCGTTCATGATCGGGAACTACGGGCTCCCGTTCGTAATGAGCCTCTACCTCCAGCAATACCGTGGGCTAACGTCGTTCGGCACGGGAATCGCGTTCCTGCCCATGATGCTGATCGGATTCATCCTGACGCCCTTCAGCGCGCGTATCGTCGAACGATTCGGCGCAAAGCGGCTGATCCCGCTCGGCTTCCTTTCGATGACCGCGGGCACGATTGGGCTAGCCGTGCTACCTTCGGACGTTCCCGTGTGGTTTATCTCGAGCCTTCTGGTGCTCGTGGGTCTCTGTGGACCGCTTGTCATTCCGCCCATCAGCGGCGTCCTGCTCAACAGCGTTCCTGGGCACCTCTCGGGCACCGCAAGCGGCGTCTTCCACGCAAGCAGACAAATCGGCGGTGCCCTGGCCGTCGCCGTCTTTGGGGCGCTGCTGGCCGATCCGGCAGGGTTCCAGACCGGCGTCGCAACTAGCCTGTTGGCCGCGGCCGCCGTTGCTCTTTGCGCAGCTGTAGCGAGCCGACTCCTTACGGAAGGGCCCCGAGCTGGACCCCGATCAATTCTGCCTACGGCCCTGACTGCTCGAGAGGAACCTCACAATGACTGAATGGGACACCAACACTCTCGCCCGGATTGCGGCGACCGACGACCTGCACATCGCTCCGTTCCGGGAGGACGGCACCACCTACGGCACCCCGACGTGGATCTGGTCAGTCGTCGTCGACGAGAGCCTCTACGTGCGCCCCTGGAATGGGGCCAACTCACGTTGGTACAAGGCGGCGATGAACCAGGGGGCGGGGCGCATCACCACCGCCGGCGGCACCTACGACGTGCGCTTCCATGCTGCAAACCCCGCCGTGAACGACGACGTCGACGCTGCCTACCGCGCAAAGTACGCCAACAGCGAGTACCTTCCCCCGATGCTCGCAGCCCGCCCCCGGGCCGCGACCGTCAGGATTACCCCCGCCTGACCCAAGAGGACCCGTAATTCACGAAGAGGCGGCAGCCTCTGCCTTCTCACTGGCTGGCCGCCGCCGCGGCGCTTCCTCGGCATTAGCGTGCGCGGAACCTATTGGCGTTCTTACGGAGCGTCACGATGACAGCAAGTCGCATGGCCTGCGACTCCAATGCCAACGTTGACGAGACGCCACATCACGGCGTCGTCACGATGGGGCTTCCCCGGATACAGGCTACTTCACGCCCGGAGCGCTTCCCCGGGAACGATGTCGTGCGGGCCGAGGCGGTCGGAGGCCGACTTGGCGTGATGCCAGTAGGGGTAGATGAGCGGCGGGGCAGACACCTTGTCCAAGCGTTCACGCTCGTCTGAGGTGAGTTGCAGGTCGGCCGCCGCGAGGTTGTCGACGAGCTGTTGCTCTGTGCGGGCCCCGACAATCAGCGACGAGACACCAGGACGGCCCAGCAACCACGCCAAGGACACTTGAGCTGCCGACACGCCGCGGGCATCTCCGATCTCGACCAGTTCCTCGACGATGTCATACAGAGCGTCATCGTCGCGTACCGGCGGCTCGTCCCAGGCCGTGAGTTGGCGCGAGCCTTCAGGCGCCTGCTTGCCGCGACGGTACTTGCCCGACAGCAAGCCGCCGGCCAGCGGGCTCCACACCAGCACCCCGACTCCTGAATCTTCGGCGATCGGAAGCAGCTCGTATTCGGCCTCCCTGGCTTGGAGCGTATAGTGAATCTGCTGGGAGATGAAAGGCTGGTAGCCCTTCCGCTCAGAAACGCCAAGCGCCTTCATCAACTGCCATCCCGCGTAATTCGAGCTGCCGATGTAGCGGACTTTGCCCGATCGCACGAGGGAGTCCAGCGCCTCGAGCGTCTCCTCGAGCGGGGTCTGTCCGTCCCACTCGTGTACCTGGTATAGGTCAATATGGTCGGTGCCCAGGCGACGCAAGCTCGCCTCGCATTGGGCGATAATGTGGTGCCGCGACAGGCCCGTTTCGTTAGGCCCATCGCCCATGCGCATGCGCACCTTCGTCGCGACCAAAGTCCGGTCCCGCCGGCCCTTGAGCGCCTGGCCCAGGATCTCTTCGGAGACCCCATAGGAATATACGTTCGCGGTGTCGAGCAGATTTACCCCATGGTCGAGGGCGACATCCAGCAGCCGCTTCGCCTCTTCGACAGTGGTGGTGCCTGCGTTGGCGAAAAAGCCAGCGCCGCCGAACATCATCGTTCCGAATGTAACGGTCGAGACTTTCAGGCCTGAGCGCCCCAAATATCGGTATTCCATCGTGCTTGTCCCTTTCTTTCAGATTATCGTTTATTGCCCGGCGCCCGAATTCGCCACGGCAGGTCTCGCATCCACGCCGAGGCACTAGTCAGGGAGTCGTTCCGGCGAGGGCGATGCCTGTGTGCGCTTCGAGTTTGTCCAGGAGCTCGTGATGGAACTCGGTATTGCCGGCTGCGGGATGCGGCTGGCGCGACTTGCGGTGATACCAATATCCGCCGGTGCGCGGGGAGAATTCGGCTTCCTCGGCCGTGGCGAGCCACTCTTGGGTGCGGTGCCCTTCTTCGAGGCTGTCCGAAGCGGAGGGACCGCCCATCCGGGTCGGCACCCAGCCCGGATCCACTGCGTGCGCGAGCGAATCGGGGCGGCGATCAACGAGGGCCATCGCAAGTGCTGTGACATAGAGCTTGGAGTCCTCGTATGCGCGACCCCGATCGCCGGGGCTAGAGAAGTTGGCTGAATCGAGATCGGTCGTACCTGACATATGCATCGAACTGCTGAGTACGATCGATCGGCTCGGCGGTGTCATCAGCGCAGTGAGCACGTAGGGCGCGACGATGTTGACCGCGAACACATCCGGCCCTTTGAGGACACCGGCATTATGGATGACGGCGTCGAAATGGCCGATGCCGTTCGCTTGCGCCGCGAGACCGGCAGTCTGATCCAAGTCGGCGAGGTCACCGTAAATGACTTCGCGCATGCGTTTGCGAACGCTTTGGTTCTTGACGCGGTCGGCGTTGCGGGCATGCAGGACGACATCGTGTCCGGCGCCTGCCAACCCGAGTGCCGTTGCGAGTCCAAGGCCGGTAGAAGCACCTGTAACCAGGACGAGTGCCATAGGTTGTGCCTTTCTTCTCTCAGGACGAACGAGGTGGATGAGGTCGGGTTCTCGGCGTCCGGCAACTACGCTCAGCCCATGTGGCACTGCTGGGCCCCTTCTCCCTCTGGCTCTAGGGCGTCTACGGCATTGGAATTCGTGCTCTCACGTCGCCTAGCCCACGCGCCACGAGCAATGAGCCCTGCCCTGTCATCGGAACCCAGCTGCCACTGGATTCATCCCAGCGTCGGAAGAGACGGGGATCGCACGCGACAGTCACGGAGACTGTCGCGCCAGGCGCCACTTCCTCTCCGGCGTATCCGACGAGCCGCACCGGCTGGCCAGGCTCGGCCGGGTCGAAGTACACCTGAACCGTTTCCCGCGATGGGCGCGAAGCGGTATTGGTCACCTCGACTTGGAGTGTCGGGACGGCGTCCTCGGAGACGAGCCGTGGCTCTCCGTATTCCCATGACCCGTATCCGAGGCCGTGGCCGAACCAGAACAAGGGCTCAGGCGCGTTTCCCGCGTGCCAGCCGCGGTAGCCGACGGCTGTGCCGTCCGCGTACTCCAGGCCAAGGTCTTCACCGGGGGTAACGGTCCATGCCGGGGCCGCGCTGTCTGAAGCAGGGTAAGTGGTCACAAGCCGCCCGGTTGGCTCTGCCCCGCCCGTAAGCACGGCCGCGATCGCTCGTCCCCCCTCCTGGCCAGGGAGCCCAGCGATCAACACGGCATCGACCTCGTCGAGCCACGGCATGAGCACCGGGGTGGCCGCGTTGACGACGACGACCGTGCGTTCAGCCGCCGCGGCGACGGAGCGGACGAGCTCGTCCTGCCGACCGGGGAGGGCGAGCGTGGTCTTGTCCGAGCCTTCGGTCTCATCCTCCTCTGTCAGGCCGACGACCACGATCGCCGTTCCGGCCTGTAAGGCTGCTTTCTCCGCCTCGGCGATGGCAGCGTCGTCCGTCCGGACGGCAGGCTCGGCGACCAGAGCAACGAGGCCGTAGGACCCCGTCTCGAGCAGATGGCTCTCCTCGGCCAGCTCCAGAGCCGGGTTGTTGGCAAGCATCTGAGGCCAGTCAAGTGCCTTGAACTCGTACCGGGCGGTGACCACGGCACCTTCCGGAAGATCTAGGGTCTTGGTGAAAGCCGGTTGGCAAATCATCGTCTCGCCAGGGTCGACCCCGGCGACTGCCAGCTCCGCCTCCGCAATCGGCCCAGTGGTGGTCGAAATCGTCCAGTGGCCTGCGCCAATCCCTCCCAGGCGTACTGGACCAGCCTCATTTGCCAGGACTGCAGAGAAGATAACGACGGCGGGCGCCTCCTCGAGATCGTCGTCCCATCCCACAGTGATCGCCGTGCCGTCCTCATGGCGGCTCGAGATCTCCCGGCCATCTGCGGCAAGGAGCGTCACCCGGACACCATGCTCGCCGGTATCGGGGTCCCTCACAAAGGACGGTGCCGCGGCGACGGGACGGGCGCGCACGGCGACGCCGTCGACGACAGTGAGCCGGTCGCCCAGGAGTTCGGTGAGGCCTTCCGCAACAGTGGACTGGTAGGGCGGGTTCACTTGGGCGGAACCGCCGCCCATGTCCTGGGTGGCCACGGCGTGACGGCCGATGAGCGTGACATCGCCTGTGCCCATCAGCGGCAATGTGCCGCCGTTGTTCTTGACGAGGACCATCCCCCGGCTCGCGATGCGACGAAGCTGCTCCCTGCGGAGTGAGGAGTCCGGGGAGGGCATGCCTGCATTGAACGTGCTCGCGCGGCGATCGCTGCCGCTCGCTCGCAGCCCACCCGTGCGCTCGGCAAGCCGTAGGAGGCGGGTGAGGTGGTCGTCCACGGTCGCCTCGGCAACATCCCCACGCTGGACGGCGGAGACAAGACGCTCCCCCCACGGACCGGAAGGCCCGGGCATGACAAGGTCCAGTCCCCCGTTCGCGGACGCGACCGTGCGCTTGGTCGCGAACCAGTCGCTCATGATGAGCCCATCCCAGCCCCACTCGCCCTTGACGATCTCGTTCTGGACGTGGTTCTGTTCCGTCGCCGCAACTCCGTTGACGTCGTTGTACGCGGCCATCATCGACCACACTCCGGCGTCCTCGACGGCCATCTGGAAAGGCAGTAGGTACACCTCGCGGAGCGCCGTCTCGCTGACGCGCGAGTCCATGAAGCTGCGCAGCGTCTCGGACTCGTTGGCCACGAGATGCTTGAGGCACGCCGCCGTGCCGTCGGCCTGCATGCCCCGTACATACGCGGATCCGGTGCGCCCGGTCAGGTACGGATCCTCGGAGTAGGCCTCGAAGAGGCGCCCTCCCAGAGGGGAGCGGTGGAGGTTGATGGTCGGGCCGAGCACTACGTGGATTCTCTGGCGGTGCGCTTCCTCCGAGAGCATTCGGCCCACCTCCTCGGCGACGGAATCATCCCACGAGCCAGAGATGAGGGTCGCATTGGGGAAGAGGGCGACGGCGTCCCCCCCGGCGAACTTGAGTCCCCGTACGCCTGTCGGACCATCGGAGAACGCCAACGGGGCAAGCCCGATAGTGTCGTTGCCCGGGAGCGTGAACGCCGTCTCGCCCGTGAGCAGGTGCACCTTCTCCTCGAGAGAGAGGCGCGCGATGAGAGCTGCGTAATCCACTGTTCTGGTCAGTTGGGCGTAGTCTGCGGTGTTCTGGGACATGGTGGTTACTTCACCTTCTTGATCGGGAGGCCTACGAGTGCCTCGTCGGCGTTGCGTCTGTGGCGGGCACGCCGAGAAGAAGCCTTCATTCTTCGAAGTCGGCGCCCTGGTTCAGCTGCACAGGTCCGACTGATTGGACAAGGGTGGTGGACCGATGTAGACCATCCCCGTCAGGGTGAGCTCGTCAGCAGAGAATCCCGCGCGGATCCTGAAAATGCCTGGTTCAATGGTCCAGCCGTTGTCCCAGTGGGCGAAGCACCGTGCCCCGATGAAGATGTCGACGACAACCGCACTCCCAGGGCCAGCGTTGGCCAGAGCGTTCCCGACCGGCCAGCGGGGTAGTCGCTGGACGGAAGATAAGCGCCGCTCAGCGTACAGCAGGACTTGTCGCATGCCTTGTCGTGTGGTCACGTTGCGAACCCGCACCCGGACCTTCACGTGGCCTGTGACCGGGGCCGGCTGGCTGAGCTCGAGATCTTCAAGCGTCCAGCCTGATCCGGCCATCTGGCCCTCCTCTCCTACACTGGGGCCTAGGCAGCCCATCAGGGTGGATTCGCTGTCGTCAATGTTGCAGCTGTTTTTCGTCTACGTCCTGAACTACGCCCCGAGACGAGGGCACAATCGACGTCCATGCAGGACCTCGTGCCAGCCTCTGCTGCTGATAACGCTTGTGAAGAGCCTGAGCGTTGAGCTGAACAGGAGGCCTTCGGGTCGTGCAGCGTAGATGGCGGTGACCCAATACTGCGGCTCACCACGCGCTATCGACAATCATTTCGAGGTCGTCTAGACCTGCGCGCCGAGGCATGCGTGCGTTCATTGCCCAGTCTTCGACTGCGTGCTCAAGGGCGGCCTGGAGATTTGGCTCCGTCAGTCCGATCTGGCTGAGACGCTCAGGCAGCCCCAACGCTTCTCCGAATTGGCGCAGCGCGATCTCGATTCCGTCGATCGTGTGCTCCACTGCGCCCAGAGCGGCCGCCACGACAGGCACGCGATGGGCCACCACTGCCGCGGTGAAGCGGACGGTGTGCGGAAGGAGGATGGTCTCCACTACTCCGCCCGCCACCGTAGACTTGGGAGCAAGCTCGTGAGAGAGGGCAAGAGCCAGGCCCGCGCCCGAGTAGTCGCTCCCCTGCCCGGCGAGGATCGCTCCCATCGCAACTCGCGCTCGTGGTTCAAATTGATCCGTGTGTTCGGCCACCGCCCCCAGGTTGGCGACGATCTCCCGGACGCCTTGGAAGAGAAGCGCCTCAGCGAAGGGGTCGCCGGAAGTTGCCAGCAAACCCTCAACCCCCATCGACAGCCCATTCATCGCGGTCGCCACGAACAGCCCGGCGGGGGACGACGAAAGGACGGTCGGATCAAGCACAATCCCGGCAGCGCGCACCTTGGGGTCGAAGACGGCAACCCGCCTGCCCATCACCGGGTCCCTGAGTGCCGCTCCCGCCTTCGCCATCGCGGGCGTCGGCGTGCTCGGCACGATCCAGATGGGGAGCTTCGGTTGTGGCATTCGCGGATTGATGACCTTGCCATGATCGTCGCGACGCGTCAGCAGCTCTTCGAGGGGGCGGCTCTCGCCGGCGAGAACAGTCGCCGCGCGCGCAGTCACCATCGCGGATCCCCCTCCTAGGACGACAAGAGCATCAGCTTCGGCCTGGGCAATGACATTCGCTAGTTCTGTGACCACATCCGTCGGGCTGAACTGTCTCACGCGTGTGAATGCGCCGGCAATCCGATTGCCTACCGTCTCAACGACCAACCGATAAGACGGTGCATCGGCTAGCGACGGACTGGTCACGACGACAACGGATCGGCAGCGCGCGCGCTCAAGCTCGCGACCGAGGGCCGCCATTGAGCGGGGGCCAGCGTAGATCGTTCCCGCCGGTGTCGAATGACGCAGGTCGATGGCGGGGGCGTTCACTCGTGTCTCCCTTTCGTTCATGAGGGCCTCGCGCTGTTGATAAGGTCGGCGACGTCATCGACATCCTCTAGGGCGTGGATCCCCCTCGTAAGCTGCTCCGCATCGTGGTCGGAGAGTGTCGGTCCCGTGTTGTCCTTGAACTTCGCGATGAGCTCGTCGGTCGAGATCTCGGTGGATGGGTCGGACGTCCGTGCCCCTCTCGGGAAGCGTCGCTCGGCCACGAAGCTTTCGCCTCTCGCGGTGACCTCGAGCTTCGACAAGCGACTGGAGGGATCAGCGGCCAGCGCGTCCGTATACCCGGGATGGGAGTGGAGCCGGACTCGGGACACGAGTGCCTGAATGGAGGGATCGAAGATGACCTCGTCGTCCTGCCACCGACGGGTCGGGAAGATCCGATGCGCGCTGACGGCAAGTCCATATGCGGTGCTATTGAGTGCATCGGTAGGGCTGAGAATCTCAGTGTTCGCCCACACCGGATACAGCCCCTGCGGTTCGCCCCAGGCCTCGATCGACTCGATCTCCTCCGGTGCGATGTCGTTGACTGCGACGAGTTCCGACATTGCGTCAAGGAGCGCGGCCGGCACCCGGCAATGCGGATAGATCTTGTACGCCTGCTCCCGGGGGAATCTCCAGGCTGACCCCAGTTCCGCGGTAATCGCTCCAGGCTCCCACCGAGTGGTACCGATGAAGCGGGGGAAACCGAACTCGCGATCATCCAGGATTTCGAGATCTCCGGTATGGCCGCTCGCGGCAAGGTGCGCTGCGGTCAACGCCGTGAGGACGAGATTGCCTGTGAGTGCGTAGTTGGTGGTCGCGGCGTGAATGCGATGACTCGAAGACCACATGGCGTTCACCGGAGCCGAACTGCCCGCGATTCCAAGCGTGAACGCAGCCATGCGCCCGGGCTGCCGGAGCAGCCTTGCGTTCGCAGCGGCCGCGCCGAATACAGAGCTGCTATACCCGAAGACGGGAGGGTGAGTCATCCGCCCTTCGGACATATCCCGCACATAGTCCATCGCCTTGCCGATCCGGTAGCTCACCTCATGGGCTACGGCGACAGCAACGATGAGCTCTCGCCCACTGCGGTGTTCACGTTCGGCCAGGGCGAGCGCTCCCGGCAGCACGAACGGGACGACGTGGCCGGGCGGGAGTACCGCGTCGAAGTCGAGTGCGTTGATCAGCTCGGCGTTGGCGAAGGCGGCTCCAAACGCGCTCGTGCGCTGCTGACTGCCGAGGATCGTTGCCTCCTCGGAGCGCGCACCCATCAGCATCCCGAACTCGACCCCGATCCGGCCTCGATCCGAGCTCTGCGCGGCGATGGCGCAGCCGATCGAGTCCAAGAGCAATCGCTTCACCTCATCGATCACCTCAAAAGGAAGGGTGTCGAAAGCCGTTTCCGCGGCGAAGCTGCCGAGCCGCTGGATTATCGTCTGCAGCACCGCTCGCCCCTCTCTCGTACTCGTGATGAAGCGTGCATGGCGTCCGCAGCGGCCTCCGGACTACTGGGCAACGTAGCCGCCGTCGACGGGCAGTGCGGCACCGACGACGAAGCTCGCGCCCGGACTGCACAACCAGAGCACCGCGGATGCGATCTCCTCGGGCTTGCCGAATCGGCCCATCGGCGTGATCGCCAACGCCCGCTCACGGTCCAGTTCTCCGTTGCCGAACATCGCCGTCACCATCGGGGTGACGATGGTGCCGGGGCAGACGGCGTTGATCCGTACGCCGCGCGGAGCGTATTGGAGGGCTGCGGATTGAGTCAGTCCGATGACCCCGAACTTTGATGAGTGGTAGGACGCTCGGCCCGCCGCTCCCACCAGCCCACCGAGCGACGAGCAGTTCACTATCGCCCCGCTCCCTTGGGCCCGCATCTGCCTGAGTTCGTGCTTCATGCACGCCCAGACTCCCCGAAGGTTGACGGCGTGTACCTTCTCGAAGTATTCGAGCTCTTCGTCTGCGGCGTCGCTCAGTGGAATCTGAATGCCCGCGTTGTTGAAGGCCATGTCCAAGCGCCCGAACTCGGCCACCGCGCGCTCGACCGTTGCGGCGACCGAGGTCTCGTCAGCGACATCGCAGACGACGGCAATCGTGTTGTGCCCGCCTTCGTTGAGCGCCTCGGACGCGGCCCTTACCGCGGCCTCGTCGACGTCAGCGAGCACGACGGCGGCACCGGCCTCGGCGAAAGCCTGTGCGGTGGCCAGCCCCATTCCGGATCCCGCACCGGTGATGAGGGCCACCTGGTCTCTGAAGTTATACGTGGGGTTCATGCGTCGCTCCTTTCGTAAGCGCGCGGTTCTGATTTGTCCCGCGCGTTGTTCACACGCGCTGCGGGGACATCGACACGAGCGACCTGGATCTGCCCGACCGGCTCGCTGCGGCGCAGCGCAGGATCGGTGTCCGCGGCGGTAGTGGCGAGGAACAGTGTTCTGCCGTCCGCGCCGCCGAGAGTCGCGCCGTAGGCGTGAAGGCCTCCGCTTGTCCGGACTTCGTCGACGATTCCAACTCCGGGAACTACCCGGATCGCACGAGGGCGAGTGTAGTCAGCAGCCCACACGGCTCCCTCGGCATCGGGCTCGGAAATTCCATCGCACGCAGCCACAAGCTGATCGAAGACCTTGGTCTGGTCGCTTGTGTCGGGAAGCTCACCGAGTCGCGCCCAGTCCCGGCGCTCGGAGAGCGAGCCGTCTTTGGCGATGTCAAACGCGGATAACCGATTCCCCCACGATTCGGCCAGGACCAGGGTCCGACCGTCGATGATCGCCATGCCGTTCGGAAAGTACATGGGCTCGCTGACTGCCGACACGACGCCGTCCGGCGTCACCCGCAGCAATGGTCCGGGGTTGAACGGCGCGCCCGCGCGCGGATCAAAGCCCAACATGCCGATGTATGCCGTGCCGTCGTCGGCGACGATCATGTCGTTCGGCGCATCGCCATCAGACTGGAGGTGGGGGGCGAAGTCCGCGTGTACGACCAGCGATCCGTCATGCTCGCGGCGGAGCAGCTGCCGGTCGTCGATCGCCACTATAAGGAGGCGGCCGTCTGGCAGCCACCCAAGGCCGACAGGAGTGCCGGGCACGGATGCCTCGATCCGCACGTCGGAACCGTCCTCCTCGCATGAGTAGACGGATTCGGTGTACAGATCGGAGAACCAGAAGCGTCCTTCGTGCCACCGTGTTCCCTCGGGGAATGTAAAGCGCCCGTTCGGGCCGTGGTCCACCAGGGTCTTCGCCTCGTACATGTTCTACGCCTTTCTTCCGGTGTCGATCACGACGCCGATCAAAACTTCCTTGAAGGTTTGCTGATGTTCGTGATCCCGCCTGTGCGGGACGCTCAGGGCAAGAGGACGCCCTTTCCGGTGCTTTGGGTGTCGAGCACCTTGTAGGCTTGGGCGGCGTCGGAGAGCTTCCATCTGTGCGTGAACAACGCGTCGACCTCGATGCCGCGCTCGACCACGAGATCGGCGGGGCGGGTCATCGACTGTACGGACATGGTCCATGATGTCTTGGCGGTGATCTGGCTCCACAGGTGATCACTGAGATCGACCTGTGCACGCGATCCGCGTCCGACCCAGCATGCAACTCCCCACAGGCCAAGGACCTCGAGAGCCTGGTTCACGGCGATTGGGGATCCTGACGTTTCAAGGCTCTTGGAGGCGCCCCGCCCGTTCGTGAGTTCCAGCACCGCATCGCGCACCGATTCGGCCTCGGTGGGGTTGATGACCTCGGCCGCGCCGAACTCGCGGGCCCGCTCGAGGCGGTGGGGCTCGATGTCGAGGGCGATCACGCGCGCCCCCATAGCCGATGCGAGCTGGGTGGCAGCGAGCCCGACAGGGCCCTGTCCGAAGATCACGATGGTGTCGGACCCGCGGAGATCGATCCGCTCGAGCGCACCCCAGGCCGTCCCTGAACCGCAGCTGATCGCCGCCGAAGCCAGGAATGAAAGCCCCTCCGGCATGGGCAGGACAGCCCGGAACGGAACGCGAGCGAACGACGCGTGTGAACCGTTGACGTGGTGGCCCATCGCCTGGAGGCCTTCGCGGCACAGCTGAGGCCATCCTGCGTGGCACTGATCGCATCGACCACAGCCGAAATAGTGATGGACCATGACTGATCGGCCGATCCACGAGGCCGGCACCTCGGCACCGGCCTCGACGATCACCCCTGCGGGCTCGTGTCCCACAATCACCGTCGGAGCGGTCTCACGAGGGCCCCGATAGTGGTGAAGGTCCGAGCCGCACATCCCGGACGCCCGGATCTCGATGATGACGTCTTGCGGGCCCGGAGAGGGATCCGGGAAGTCCCGGATCTCGAGCGTGCGCTCTCCGTTGAACAACACTCCCTGCATAAGCCCGTCAGCCTCCGTCGCCTCTCGCCGCGCCCATGGCTAGAGCCGGGCTGCCAACTCGCGCGAGATCCCGATCGCCTTGAGCTCCACGAACGGGTCGAGTCCCTCGGGGCCGAATTCGCGGCCCATCCCGCTGGACTTGACGCCCCCCATGGGAGCGAGGAATCCGGACGGGTTGCCATTGAGCTCCACAGTGCCCGTGTGGATGCGGCGGGCCACCTCCACGCCGTGTTCGACATCGGTCGTGAACACCGCGCCATTGAGGCCGTAGGTGGAGTTGTTCGCGATTGCGATGGCCTCGTCTTCGTCTCGATAGGGGATCACCGCCACAACAGGGCCGAAGATCTCCTCCTGGGCGATGGTCGCGTTGGGGTCCACATCGGCGAAGACTGTCGGCTCGACGAACCAGCCGCGTTCCAAGCCCGCCGGTCGACCGCCTCCGCGGACCAGCCGCGCACCCTCGTGGGAGCCCTTGCGGATGTACTCCTCGACACGGGCACGCTGGCGCTCGCTCACGAGCGGCCCAATCTCCGTCAGGTCGTCGTGGGGATCTCCGACCGGCATTGAGCTGACCATCGCGTCGAGGCGTCCGAGGAACTCGGCCTGCTTGGAGGCCGGCACCACGAGTCTCGTCTTGAGGCTGCAGATCTGGCCGTTGTTCCGGAAGGCGCCGAGCCGAAGCGACGACATCACGACATCGAGATCGGCGTCATCGAGCACGACCGCCGCCGACTTCCCACCGAGTTCGAGCGTGAGCCTGCGGAAATCGTGACCGCAGATCTCTGCGATGCGCCGCCCGGCGGCGCTCGATCCGGTGAAGGTCACCTTGCTGATTCCCGGATGCGACACTAGGTATTCGCTGACCTCTCGATCGGCAACTACGAGGTTGATCGCCCCAGACGGCAGTCCCGCTTCTTCCAAGAGCCGGACGAGGAGGTACGCATCGAGCGGGGACTCGGGCGCCGGCTTGAGGACGACAGTGCATCCCGCCAGCAGTGCCGGCACGACCTTCTGAGCGATAAGCGATGCGGGCATATTCCAGGGAACGACAGCGGCGACCACGCCGACGGGGTCGCGCATCACGAGCGCCTGCCCGTTCGAAGATCGGCGGACCGAGCGGAACGGGTACTCCCGGGCCGTCTGGACATAAGCATCGACGATGAGGACCGGATTGGCCACTTGGATCTCACGCGACTGGGTGATCGGGGCGCCCATCTCGTCTGTGATGAGCTGTGCGAGCTCCTCGCTGTGCTCAACGATCAGCTCCCGCCACCGCTGGAGGATGGCGATGCGGTCCTCGAGGGTCATGGTGGGCCAAGGGCCCTCATTGAGCGCGAGGGTCGCGGCTGCGACAGCGCGGTCGATGTCCTCGCGCGAGGCAGAGGGGACGGATGCGATCCGCTGCTCAGTCAGCGGCGAGATCACCTCGATGCGCTTCCCACTCGCGGGAGCGGCCCACCGCCCACCAATGAAAATCGTGTCGTGATCCGTCGTGAACACTGAACTCATCTCTGTTTCTCCCTCTTCGGAGACCGCCGACTGCGACATCCGGTTCCTTCCAACCACAGCGTACATCTTCAGAATACCGAACGCCCATACACAATGTAGTATAGGAGATGAATCGCGATCGGTGTAGCGTGGATCTGTATACAGCTGCATCCAAGCCAAGTCGTGACGACTCCAGACGAGAGGCCTTTCGATGACGAATGATCCAAACCACTCGCATGCCGGCGGGCTGTCGGTGCTCGCAGAACGCCGGGATTCATGGCGACGCGCCGCAGAGGAGGACGCGCAGTTGCGGGAGTTCCGACGCAACGCCGATCTCCGCATCGCCTTCACGGATGGCAACGAGCGAGTCACCGTGAGGGTGACGCCGGGAGGGCTTGATGAGACAGAAAATGCCGACGTCACCCTCGTCGCCCCCGCGGTCGCGTGGAACGAGCTCCTCTCGGGCACACCTGCCCCGACGATGAACCACTTCCTGGCCATGCTGATGCGAGTCAATGGAACCCGCATCGAGGGCGACGAAATCCGGTTCGGCCAGCACGCCCACGTCGTACGGCGCCTTCTGGAGCTCGCCCGCGAATCGGTCGATCGACCGATCGACCGGGCACCTGACCCTGTACTCGACCGCAGCGGCATACGCGGTCGCCATGTGCCGGTGACAGTGGACGGCGACCGAGTCGACCTCTATGTGGAGGAGGCTGGCACGGGCTCCTCCACGCCCCTGCTAGTCCTCCACACGGCCGGTGCGGACGGGAGGCAGGCTCATCCCCTCATGGCCGACGCCGAACTCACTGCCCGTCGGCGCGTGATCGCCTTCGATATGCCCGGCCATGGTCGCTCCGACGCGCTGCCCGGCCCGCTCGGGTCGTGGAGCCTCACGCCCGATCGTTATGCGGACGCCATCCTCGGGGTGATCGATGCACTGGGACTCGAGCGGCCAATCTTGGTCGGCGCATCCATGGCGGGCGAGGCCTGCCTGCTCATGGCCTACCGTGCTCCGGACCGCCTCGGCGGGGTGATCGCGTGCGAGGCCAGCGAGTACGTCCCTGGGCGGGTCACGCCCTGGGCAGGCCACCCGCAGGTGAACGAGAGCATCTTCGTGCCCGAGTGGATCGACGGTCTCATCGCACCGACTGCTCCCGCCTCGATGCGTGACCTCATCTGGCGAGGATACTCGCAGGGCGGCCACCGTACCTTCGCGGGAGACATCGACTTCTACTCCGGCGGCTGGGACGGAAGAGGCATCGTGAACCTCATCGACACGTCCATCTGTCCGGTGGTCATGATGACTGGTGAGTTCGACTACTCCTGCACGCCGGCAATGTCGCAGGCGACGGCAGAGCAAATCCCCGGCGCCAGGTTCTGGATGATGCCGGGCCTAGGCCATTTCCCAATCTGCGAACACCCCGCGGCATTCCGGCCGCACCTCGACAAAGCACTCGCAGAGATCGGAGCCTAAGTGACCTCGCTAAGCCTGCCCGACACTCGCATGCTGATCGACGCGTCCCGCGTGCCCCTAGACCACGGTCGGACGATCACCGTCACGAGTCCTATCGACGGATCCCACCTCGCGGAGGTCGCCGACGCGACGGCCGCGCAGGTCCACGACGCGATCTCTGCGGCGGAGCGAGCCTTCGTCTCATGGCGCAAGGTATCCGGGAGCGAACGTGCCCGGCTCCTGCACCGGCTGGCAGACCTCATCGACCGGAACAGCGACGAGCTCGCCCTGCTGGAGACAACCGACAACGGAAAGCTGCTGCGGGAGACCTCCACCCAGGCGCGCTTTGCCGCCCGCAACTATCGCTTCTTCGCAGGGGCGGCCGACAAACTGTACGGTCACACCGTCCCGCTCGACGGATGGGACACCTTCGACTACACATCGCGGGAGCCGGTCGGCGTCGCCGTGCTTATCACGGCGTGGAACTCACCCATGCAGCTCCTGGCGAACAAGCTGGCCCCTGCCCTCGCCGCTGGCTGCACCGTGGTGGTCAAGCCGAGCGAGATCGCACCCCTAACAACCCTCCGCCTTGCAAACCTGGTCGCCGAGGCCGGTTTCCCGGACGGAGTCGTCAACATCGTCACGGGCGGCCTCGAAGCGGGCGTGGCGTTGACGACGGATCCGCGAGTGGGGCGGATCAGCTTCACCGGCTCGGTAGCGACAGGGCAGGCGATCGGGCGCGCTGCAGCTGGCACGCTCGTACCGGTGACCCTGGAGCTCGGCGGAAAGAGCGCCAACATCGTGTTCGAAGACGCCGACCTCGACCGCGCTGTAACCGGTGCCGTCGCAGGCATCTTCGCCGCCGGCGGACAGACCTGCATCGCTGGCAGCCGACTCCTGGTGCACGACTCCATCGCAGACATTGTCACCGAGCGCATCGCGGACATCGCGCGGCGCATCATCATCGGCGACCCCCGAGCGGATACAACTCAGATGGGGCCAGTCGCTTCCGCGCTCCAACAGGAGCGGATCCTCAGCATGGTGAACGATGCCTTCGTTGACGGCTCCCGCCTCCTCGTCGGCGGCGGCGTGCCAGACAACCCCTCACTTCCCGCGGGATCCTACGTGCAGCCAACCATCTTCACAGAGGTGGCTCCGGAATCCCGGCTCGCCCAGCAGGAAGTGTTCGGCCCAGTGCTGGCCGTGACCCGCTTCCATGACGAGGAAGAGGCGATCGCCATCGCCAACGGGACAGAGTTCGGCTTGGCCTCGGGGGTCTGGACGAAGGATCTGTCGCGCGCCCACCGGGTCGCGCGCGAGCTTGTCGCCGGCACCGTGTGGGTAAACACCTACCGGTACTCCGCGGCCCAAGCGCCCTTCGGCGGCGTCAAGCGGTCCGGGTACGGACGGGAGCGGGGCCTGGAGGCGCTAGACGAATACCTGCGCACCAAGAACGTACTGATCGACCTGTCCGACACCGTCCGCGACCCGTTCGCCATCAAAGCCTGAGAACAAAGGTGTGAGGTCAGACCTTCCTTGGAGGAGGATCGCTCACCGGGAGATTGTGCCCGCCACGCGGGATTGACCGAGAGGAAACACCCATGCCCGAAACTTCCACTGACACCTATGACGTGATCGTCGTCGGCGGCGGCAACGCCGGCTTCTCCGCTGCTCATGCCGCTGCAGAGCGCGGTCGCCGCGTCTTGCTCCTGGAGCGCGGTACGAGCGAAACGGCAGGCGGGAACAGCTTCTACACCGCGGGGGCAACCCGGATTCCCCACGGCGGGCTGGACGACCTGCACTCCTTCATCGAGCCCGACGATCGCCACGACGTCACCGAGGTCCCCCCGTACTCTTCCGAGGAGTACATGGCGGATCTAGTGAAGGTGACCGCCGGCCGTACGGACGTTGCAATGGCCGATGTCCTCGTCCATGAGGCGCAGGACGCGGTCCGATGGCTCCAGGGGCTTGGACTGCGGTACCGCCTGATGTACGAGCGCCAGGCTTACCAGCGTGCCGACGGCAGCTACCTCTTCTGGGGCGGTCTGCACATCGGCAACGTCGGCGGCGGCGAAGGACTGATCGCCGATCACACGATCGTCGCCAACCGTCTCGGCGAGGAAATCCGCTACGGCGCACGGGCGCGGTCGCTCATTGTGGAAAATGGTCGCGTCGTCGGCGTGCGATACACGGATAGCGACCAGATCGAGCACCAAGTCCGCGCCGAGAGCGTCGTGCTCGCGGCCGGCGGTTTCGAATCCAACGCTTCCTGGCGCCGGGAACACCTCGGTGAGGGCTGGGAGAACGCCAAGGTCCGCGGCACCCCGTACAATGTCGGAGACATGCTCGCCGCAGCCCTCGAGCTCGGCGCGGCGAAGGGCGGCGACTGGACAACATGCCATTCGGTGCAATGGGATGCAGAGGCTGAGCACAACGAGTCCAACCGCGAACTCACAAACCGCCTCACACGCCAGAGCTACCCTCTGGGAATCATCGTGAACCGCAGCGGCGAGCGGTTCCTCGACGAAGGCGCCGACTTCCGCAACTACACCTACGCAAAGTACGGTCGCGAAATCCTCCGCCAGCCAGGCTCCATCGCGTGGCAGCTGTTCGACGCGACGCTCCGGCCGAGCCTGCGTACTGAGGAGTACGACATGCCCGGGATCGGGGTGCACATCGCCGACTCGGTGGAGGACCTCGCTGCATCTGCAGGCATCGATCCGGATGGACTCTCGCGAACCGTCAAGGCTTTCAACGCCTCCATCGATCCCGATACCCTGCTTGACCCCACCGTCAAGGACGGCCGCCGTGCAGATGTAGAGCCCCCGAAGTCGAACTGGGCCTCCCCTCTCGAAACGCCCCCCTTCTACGCGTACCCGGTGACCTGCGGCATCACCTTCACGTTCGGAGGCGTACGTGGCGACCTCGACGGGCGCGTGCTCGACGGGGAAGGTCGTCCGATTGCTGGCTTGTTCGCGTGCGGCGAGATGTTGGGCGGCCTCTTCTCAGGGAACTACCCGGGGGGCTCCGGCCTCGCCGCCGGGATGGTCTTCGGCCGCCGTGCCGGGTGCGTAGCCTAAGCAGCGGTCGCTGCGAAGCGGCTAGATTCGTCGCATAGCGCGCGGAGGAAGGAGCGAAATGGCGACGAGCGTCTACCGGAAGATCCGCGAGGCGATTCTGAGCGGCCGGTTCCCTCCTGAGCACCTTCTGGGCGAGAATGCGCTGGCGTCCGAGTTCAACATCTCGCGCACCCCCGTTCGCGAGGCCCTCCACCGCCTGGAGATCGAGCGGCTCGTCGAGCGTACGGCTCGGGGGATGATCGTCCGCGCAACGTCGCCCGAGGAGATCCTCGACATTTACGACGTGCGAATAACACTGGAGGGCGCGGCAGCGCACCATGCAGCATTAAGGGCGACGGAATTGGACCGGATTCGTCTCCGTTCCGCCCAAGACGCCATGGCCAAGGCCGACGCCGACGTCGGAAGACGGCAATCGACCAACCGTGACTTCCATGCGGCGCTGTGGCACGCCAGCCACAGCGCCACCCTCCTCGACCTGCTGGAACGGCTCAACACACACCTCATCCGCTACTCCTCGACCACCCTGACCGACAACGAGCGCTGGGAAGCCGCCCTCGGCGAGCACGAGGAACTGCTTGCCGCCATCGAGGCTCAGGACCCGGAGAAGGCCCAGCGTCTGGCGATCAGGCACATGAAGGGGGCGCGGGACGTGCGCCTTCGCATGTATGCGGAGGGCCAAGGAAGCGGCTGACCACGCGAGTAGATGTCTTCGGTACGCTGGGCGAGGTGCTGCCCCGCGGCTTGGCGTCCCCCATTCGGGCACTATTCGAGTCGGATTTCGCCCGAGTTCCTACAGGTGGAGCCCCAGCTCCGCGCCCACGCGTATCACGTCCTGATTCAGGCATCCCTGATCCTCATAACAATCCCGGCCGCCATGCAGTCATGGAACCTCGATGGCGCTGTGCTCGTAGGCATGTGAATGGCAGCGCCTCCCCACGCGTTCACCGCGCTCGCAGACGACCTCTCCATCTTCCCGCCGACCCTCGTAGATAGCTGCGAATTCGACAGCCTCCGCCATAGCGGCGAGCCGTTCGCCCTCGCAGAGGCCGGTGTCGACGTCGAGTTGGTGCTCAGCCGCGACGTTCCCCGCGGACATCTCAACTGGATTGCGGAGAGGACGTCGCGGTCCTACAACCCTCGCCGACGCCGCGAGCTCTGAAGCTCCCGCCGTCTGCCAGGCAACCCGTCTCTAGCAAAACGCATGGAAGAGACCTGTCTTGATGGCCGCAGACCTCGACGGATCGAGGCCGACTGGCTGGCAGGCCTTCTTCCACGACCTCACCATCGGGCGGCCCCTGAATGCGCGTGGTCCCACTGATGCCCGCGTCAGCCAGGGGCGACGTCCGTCGGGGCGACCAGGACCCGGGGTAGCCCCATAGTGCCGCCACCAGAACGCACTAAGCTGCTCATCTCGTAAGCGTGGCCACCCCAAGCCCGCCTGGCTGTGGAAACACTGCGCTGGTCTACGACGCCGAATATGGCTGAGGCAGAATCTCGACTTCACATCCGCTCGGGTGCGCTCGTGAGCGGCGTCCTGTCCCTTCCGATGATCTTCCATGGCAACCCGGTCACCTCGTAATTGCCCAGCGTCTGGCTCTCGACCTGCTGGATGATGCCGGTGGAGCGAAAGAAGGAGTCAGCGGCGAGGGATTGCGCGTCTTCGACGAGCGAAGCCGGCACATACCGCTCTCGCAGCACGGCGGCGAAGCCGCGGGCATCAAGCGAGCGGTCGAGCCCGAGATCCGCTGCGAGCAGCTCTGCCCCCCTTCGCAATCCCACCGGAGCCGTCGTCCCCGTCGCTTCATGGAACATGGCAGCATCCTCCGGCGTGCGAAACGAGACCGCGGCGAGATCGGCGCCGAACCTGACGAAGAAGTCGAGTCCAGAGCCGGGTGTTTCGTAGTAGCGATCTGGATCCACGCCTATGAGGTCGACCAGCTCGGATGCCATCACCTCGGTCATAGAGAGGTCGACGCTCGTCACCGAGTTGTGCTCATCCGCCAAAGACCATGCGAGGATCCATGTGGCGGTAACCGCCCCCGTCAGCGGATCGGCCCATGGGGTGCCGACGTCGGCCATGAGTCCAGCATCATCCTGCGTCGCGCTCACGAGACCGGCGAACGCGTGGATGTTGTGCCCGTAGGCCCGGTATCCGGCCCACTCGCCTGTACCGCCGAAGCCACTGGAGGATAGGGACAGCCTAGGACGGTCCTTTGCAGCCACCGCGCCCCCGTCAACTCCGACGGCTTTTGCCCGGCGCGGGCTGACGTTGTGCACGACAACGTCGAATGGCTCCAGGTCGAGACTCGATCCGGCCGCGTCCACTGTCACCTCGAGAGGCTGCTTGCAGTAGTTGACCTGATTGAAATACGCGCTCCGATTGAGGCCGGACTCGCCATCAACGAACGGGCCACGTCGCCGATACACGTCGAGGCGTGCCGCATCTTCGAGCTTGCTGACCTGTGCCCCCATGGCACCCAGCCATGCCGTGGCCAGTGGCACTGCCAGCACGTGCCCGGCGTCGAGCACCCGCAGCTCGCCCAGCGGACGCCGGGCAGCGATTGCTGTCCGTTTCTCCTCAGTCCGCACGAGTGCCGGCATGCTCGCCGTTTTGGACCCGATCCCCAAGGGCCTGCCGATAGCTTGGGCGCGTTCGAGGTACTCTTCGACCGAGTTCACCGCGGTGCAGGGGACACCGGCCTCCTGGAGGATACGTTCACACTCGAAATTCGAACGCGTCGCGGCCCACTCCTCGAGGGCGTGGTTCACTCGCTCAGGGTAGCGGCGTCCGTCCTCGATCGAGACGAGGTCATCGAGAGCAGGGTAGAGCGTCCGCTGGAGAGCTTCCCACTGGTGCTGCTCGAGCACGACAAGATAGATCTGCCCTTCCGCGCATCGGAAGAATCCTGTGGGCGCGCCGTAGCGAGAACTTCCCCCATCATCCGGGCACCGACCGAGAGCGTGTGCCATCTCCAGGCAGAGACCTGACGCGACGACTGCGGCCTGCGCCGAGACGTCGACATGGATGGGCTTTGCCAATTCGCGGGAAAGGTGAACACCGTGGAGCGCGGATATCGCAATGACAACTCCAACGAGCTTGAGCGCAATGTCTCCTGCAGGCACGACTGGGGTGCCGTCTCCCACGCGCGAATGACCCAGCACCCCGCCAGCCGCAAGGGCTACGAAATCGGAGCCGAATGCATCAGCCCGTGCACCCTCGAGGCCGAATGCGCTGGCGCTCACCCAGACACCGCGATTGACCCGCCCGACATGGTCGAGGTAATCCGCGACATCATCCCTCGATTCGGCCATGTGCGGGACCGGCTCGATGCGGTCGACGAGGACGATGTCGTAGTCCTGCCCGTTCGAGTGTCCGTCGAGGCCGTCGACGACGCTGATCTCGGCGCCGAACGCGCGCAGGATCCCGGTGGCTGTGGTTACCGCGGTCGTCTCCCCTACCGACAGCACGCGCAGCGCAGAGAGCCACGCTGAGGGCGCGTCGCTCGTCGCGGGGTCGCGACGCGTTGCCGATTCGGCGATGGTCCTGCTCATTCGGGTTCCTCCCCTGTCATGGCTGGCGTAAGCGTTCAGTTAGGGCGGGAACCCCAAGAGAACCGAACACATTCAGTATATCGATCATCCGTACAGAAATAGGAACAGTCAAGACTCGACCGACCAAACGGGGCGAGTCGGTCATTGCACCCAAATCTGGCCAAAGGGATCCCGTAGGAGTACGAGAGCGCACCAGAATCTGAGCGGAAGAGCGCAAGGAATGGCGTCCTCGCATCCCTCGCGGAAGCTTCGAAACAAGATCACCCGGGAGGCACTGTGCCGGGGCGGAGTGGCCATCCCCTCGTCCGCCCGAGCAAGCACCGCGTCGATTTCACGCGCCTGTCCGAACAGACTGCAAGGCCAAGAACGGGTTCGGCTCTATCGAAGGCGGCCTCCAGTAATCAGACGTCGCCAAGCTGCGCCTTGTGGCCTTAGAGCTGCGGCGGGAAGGGCGTTCGACCATCCGAGATGCAGTGCCCTCCTGGAGGCTGACCGAAGGGGCAGCGAGAGGGGACGCGGTCCTGCGGGGGCCGGGCGGCTTTCCCCAGGGCCGCCCACAGACCGGCTGAAGCAAGCCTCAGGCGGTCAGAGGGATGGAGATGTCAGCCGCCGCTGCCGCCACGATCGGCATCAACTCGGCATCGCGACCCCGCATGCGCTCAGAGGGGCCGACCACGCCGATGGCGAAAGTCACACCGTCCTCACCGATGATCGGGCCGGAGAGACCGAGGAGTCCCGGCATGGATTCGGCCCGGTTGAAGGCAATTCCGGTTTTTCGGATCTCAGCCAGTTCCGCCATTACCGCTTCCTGCCGCTCAGGGTCGGGGAAGTTCCGCCTGACATATGCGTCGCTCTTCGCCTCGTCCATAAATGCAAGGAAGATCTTGCCGTAGCTCGTAGGCCAGAGTGGTCGGCGCTGGTTCAGCACGGGCGTAGCCCGAATCACCTGGCTGGACTCTACGACGTCCACATTGATAACCGATTCCCCCACGCGGGCCGCCAAGATCGCTGTCTCATCCGCCTCGAGGGAGAGCCGTTCAAGGATGCGATGCGCGTTGGCGGGCAGCCGCATGCGACCAGGGGCGAGCAATGCGATCCCTGGGCCCTCGTAGTAGCGACCCTGGTGCTCTCTCAGGTATCCCGTCGCTACAAGGCCCTTGGCCAAGCCATGGATCGACGACTTTGGCGCCTTCACCTGCTCCGCAAGGTCCCCGAGCCGGAGCCCCTGGGGTTCATTGGCGACAACGGCCTCGAGAATGCCCATAGCACGACTAACCGTCCGGTGCTCCGCATTCCGGATCTCGCTCGGCTCCATTCCGTTCGTCCTATCTGCTCAGCACGAATGCGGCTCGCCCACATGGTCCCCATACGATCCTAGCCGCAGGGGGCTGCCATCAGCACCGGGACCCGCCCGATGACCGCTGGCGAGGCATGGCCCTGCACTCAGCCCGCCCGCAGTGCCTGACCGCCGTCCACTGGCAGCGACGCTCCCGTGATGAATCGCGCCCGGTCCGACGACAGGAAGACTGCGGCTTCGGCAACATCCCATCCTGTTCCCTGGCGGCCCCGTAGCGGAACGTGGGAGTCCCGCTCTCGAATGAGATCCTCCTTACTCTGGCCATGAATACCGACCCGATTCTCAATCGCCATAGGCGTCTCCATCAATCCCGGCAGGATTGCGTTGGCCCTGATGCCGTCCGGCGCATGTCGGATTGCAATGTGCTGAACGAGCGCGACCACTCCGGCCTTGGAGGTCTTGTAGGCAATCATCGGCGTATCGACCAAAGAGGCGACCGAGCCGACGCAGGTGATCGATCCGCCGCCTTGCGCCTGCATGAGGGGGATGGTGTGCCTGCATGTCGCGACCATCCCGCTGAGGTTGATCCGGATCACGCGATCGAACGCATCCATCTCGATCTCAGAAATCACGGCGTCACCTCCGGCGAGACTCACCCCTACGTTGTTGTGGAGGAGATCGATGCCGCCCAATGACTCATGGGCGAACGCCACCATCGACGCCACCGACTGAGCGTCCGCGATGTCGGATGCGACCGCATATGCCTCGCCGCCGGCCGCCAGGATCTCCTGGGCGGTCTCGTCGGCACGCTCGAAATGACGGTCCGCGACGACGACGCGCGCGCCCTCGCGGGCAAAAAGGAGTGCTGTGGCACGGCCGTTCCCGATGGTCGAGCCCGGAGTCTGTCCGCCTCCGACCACAAGCGCTCGCTTGCCTTTGAGTTCCTGCTCCGGTCGAGACGGGATTGTTGTCATTGAGCATGCCTTCCATTGAGGGACGAACACGCGGGGATGTCCGTCCATTCCAATGCCCCTTGGTTGCGGAGCCGCTGCAAGTGCGAGGCGAGCCAACCGCAGCCAGTGAGGCCGAGCAGCGAAGTTCCTCCATCAGGCAAACCCACAACTGCTCCTTCCGTTTATTCCAGTCCCTGAAGCATCCCGCTCCAGGGACCATTCTTCGAGGCTCAGCTCCTGCCTTGGCGACGTCGAACGAAGTAGCCGTCCAATCCGACTGCGATCACCAGAATCAGGCCCTTGGCGACGTTCTGCGCGTACGAGGAGACTCCGAGAAGTGCCATGCCGTTGTCGATGGTTGACAGCAAGAATGCACCCATGACCGCTCCCCATACGGAACCCACTCCGCCACGCAGGGAGTTGCCCCCGACCACTGCAGCCGATATGGCGACGAGCTCTAGAGTTGTGCCTGCATCAGCCGTCGAAGTTCCTGCCCTCGCGGTGAGCAAGACTCCGCCGATTCCATAGATGAGGCCCATGATGAGGAACGTGATGATCACCGTGCGCTTGGCGTTGATGCCTGCGTAGATTGCTGCCTCACGGTTGGATCCCAGGAGGAAGATCTGACGCCCGAACTTGCCTTTGGTCAACATGGTGCCGAGTGTCAGTGCGACGACGGCGATCCACAAGGTGGCGTAGGGGACTCCGCTTCGGCCCGAGCTGACCCAAATCAGACCCGCCGCTCCCACCAGGGGAAGGGCGACGATCTGGGCGTAGACACGCACTGGGGTTCGAGACGCGGACGTCTTAGCGTTCTGGAACGCTCGGAAGCAACGCAGCGCCGCGGCGAGAACCAGTACCAGAACCAGAGCCGCGTCGATCGCCAGCGGCATCTTGCCTTCAGAGAGCGCTATGAAGTCCGAGCTCACCGGCCCGACGGCGCCCGCATTCGTCCATAGGAGTCCGATGCCCCGCCAGACCAGGAATCCGGCAAGCGTCACGATGAAGGCAGGAATCGCCAGCGACACAGTCGCCATCGCCTGAACGATGCCCATGATGAGGCCGGCGCCCACCGCGGCGAGGATGCTCACCACCGTTCCAAGCCCGGCGACCTGGCATTGCGCTGCCACCAGGCCAGCGAGAAAAGCCGCGCTTCCGATGGAGAGATCGATCTCGCCGACGATGATCAGCACGGCAACGCCGGCGGCGAGGACTGCCACAACGGCGGTTTGCCGGAGGAGCAGCGACGCGTTCGTAGGCGAAATGAACGAGCCGTCCGAGGCGAATTGGAAGTACAGCACGAGTGCGAGGGTCGCAATCAGGAGCACACCTGCCCGCGAGAGCAAGATGCGCCTAACGGAAGCCCACGCCCTGGGGCGTGAAGTCGGCGGGATGGGGATCTCCGTCGTTTCGGCGGTTGGGGTGATACTTGTACTCATTCTCAGCTCACAGCTCCAGTAGCGGTCGACAGCAGTTCGTGTGACGACGAGCCACGCGGATATTCGGCTCGAATCCTGCCCTTGTACATCACCAAGGTGCGGTCGGCTTCAGTAAGGACCTCGTCGACATCGCTGGATATCAGGAGGATGCCGACCTTCATTTCCCGCGCAATTGAGCGGATCAATGTGTAGATCTCCCTTCGTGCCCCGACATCGACGCCCAGGGTCGGCTCATCGAGGATGAGCACTTTCAACCCGTCGATCAGGCAACGCCCGAGCAGGACCTTCTGTTGATTCCCTCCGCTGAGGGCGTCAATGGGCAGGCCGGGACGTGCGGGCCGCACTCCGAGCTTGTCCATCAGCTCGGCTACGCGCGCGCGCTCCTTCTTCGCGTCGAGCAGAAGCCGATGGCCTGTCAGCTCACTCAGCATTGAGGCGGTGAGATTCCTCGCAACCGATTGGCCTGGAAGCACGCCTTGCGACTTGCGGTCCTCGCTCAGAAGCACGAGTCCACGTCTGACAGCATGGTGAGGTCGCGACGGAAGCCCCACGGTGTCACCGATGACGCACTCGCCGGTGACCGCATGCGGCCAAGCCCCGTAGAGCGCACGGGCGAGTTCCGAGCGCCCGGCTCCGACCAGTCCGTAGAGGCCGACGATCTCGCCTTCGAAAATGTCGAAACTGGCGTCGAGCACTCGAGGGCGCCCAGCAGAGTAGCTGGAGTATACGTAGAGATCGCGCACCTGCAGAACGCGCGCGCCCACCTCTTCTGCTGTCGCCTCGCTTCTCAAGGCACGAATCGACTCGAGGGTCTTCCCGAGCATCGCGCTCACCAGATCGGACCGCTGTGGGACTGGGTCGAACTCAGCCGCTGTGGCTCCATTCCGGAGTACGAGGACGCGGTCCGCGATCTGGTCGAGCTCGTCCAATCGGTGGGTGATGTAGATGATCCCGACACCCGTCGTGCGCAAGCGCTGCAGGTATTCCAGCAACACTGTCGCTTCGGAATCAGTGAGTGCGGCCGTGGGCTCATCGAGGATCAGTACACGGGCCGATCGATGCAGCGCCGCAGCAAGAACGATCAGTCGCCGTTGCGGGGGTGAGAGCGTGCGCGCAGGAGCTCGGGGGTCGAGGTCGAGATCAAAGATCGAGAGTGCTTCCCTCGCTTCTTTGATGGCCTGCCCCTCGCTGTATATTCCGAAACGCCCCGGCAGATTCCCCTGGAACATGTTCTCGGCGATGCTGAGGTGCGGTACTACGTGAAGCTCCTGCGGCACCAGGACGACGCCGGCCTCGGTGCCGGCCCGCGCGGAGGCGAACCTCACTTCGCTCCCCTCAAGCTCGACCGTGCCCTCATGATCTCCCGCAGGGATGATCCCGGCGATGATCTTCATCAGGGTCGACTTGCCAGCGCCGTTCTCACCGGCGACAGCGAGTACCTCCCCTTGGTGCAAAGTGAAGTTGACCTTCCGCAGCACCGAGGTGTTCCCGTAGACCTTGCCGAGATCGCGGCCGGCGAGCACAGCCGGCGGCCTGATCCCGCTGGGCGGGCGTGGACCTGTGTGCGTCAGCAACTCAGCCACAGGAATCCTTGCCGTAGACGTCATGGATATTAACCCACCCCTTCGGGGCGATCTTTGTGACGAAATCGCACAGGTTGCTCTTCGTGACACTGGTGATGTGAACGTAGGCCTGCGGAACGCCGTCGACCGTGGCGTCCGGGGCCGGGGGGTTCACGCCTGTGCCGAAGGCGTGAGCGATGTCAGCTGCCTTAGTGGCCATCTCATCGATCGGCGTCCAGACCGTCTGGCCCTGCCACCCTTGGGCGATGTAGGCGAGGCTGGGCGTTGACGCATCCGTGCCGGTGATGAAGACGTCGCCCGGCTTCTTGCCATCTGCCTTCAGAGCGCTGACGACGGCCTGCGCACCCTCATCCCACGTGACCACGACAGCTTTGATGTCGGGGTCCTTCTGTAGGGCGGCCTCGGCCTCCTTCTGTGCGCCGTCGGCGGACCAACTCGGCGTGTACTTGTCATAAACCACTTGGACGTTCGGGTCAGTCTTGATCAGGTCGTCGTAGGGCTTCCCGATCACGTGCGCGGCCGTCGTCCCCTCGTCGCCTCGTATGATCGCGTACTTGCCGGACGGAACGGCCGCCAGGGCGGCCTTTGCATGCGCTACGCCGAGGTCAGTGTTGTTGCGTCCCACCGCATAGTCCGCCTTCGAGCCCTTCACGGTCTGGTCGTATTCAATGACCTTGATCCCCTGGGCCTGCGCCTTGGTAACGACGGCACCTGCGGCAGTGGGGTCGAGCGGGTCGATGATCAACACGTCGATACCCCGCTGCATCATGCTCTCCACCTGGCTGGCCTGGGTGGAGGCGCTGTTATCGGCATAGTTGACGATGACCTTGTCGCCGTTCTTCTCAGCCTCTTGCGTCATCAATTGCGCCTCGAACGGATACCGCTTTTGGTCCTGGGACCAGAAGCTGATTCCGATCGTGACGCTGTGGTGAGCCTGTGTTGCTGCGCTGCCCGATCCACAAGCGCTCAGCGTGATGAGAGACACAAAAGCACCTGCCGCCATGGCAATCCGTGCTCCTCGCGCCCCATTGCGTACTCCGACCATCGACATCCTCGTCTTTCAATCGTGAGGGCCGCCTTCCGGCTGAGGAACCGCGTTGGCCCCTCTCGCCGTTGTTGCTGGCTGACCGTAATGCTGAACATCTATACGGTATTTCGAAAGTTGATATCCCGTCAAGGGTCTTTCGTGAGCCTTGGACGCGGTCCCTGAATAGTGCTGGAAGGGACCGCGTGCCACTCGGCTGGCGGTGGAATACTCCGGCTCACCACGGGCGCCGTCGCCCGATCAACGTGGGTCAACGAGCCGCTCGAAGTACGGCAGCCAGAGCCCTCCCTCGGGGATCGGCTTCATTCGGACACGCACTCGATCGCCGATCTCCACGGACAGCTCATCAAGGCGCGACATGAACCGCAGTCCTTCGTCCAGTTGGACGTCGGCGAGGACGAACGGTACTTCGTGCGCAAACGCCTGGCTCGTGACCTGGCGCACGATAGAGAAGCTCCATACGGTGCCGAGCCCGCTCAACGTCACCCAATCGCGAGATTGGCTGAGGCAGTCGATGCAGGCTGGGCGGGGATAGTGCTGCAGGCGCCCACAGTCGCGACAGCTCTGAGCGACGAGGCGACCTTCTGCGGCCGCATCCCAGAATTCCCGATCCCAAGAGACCGGTGTGGGTCGGGGTCGCTCGCTCATGCAGCCTCCTCCGTCCCGAGGACTGCCCCGCACACCATCGCGAGGTTCCCCGAGTAAGACAGCATCCCGATGCCTGTCACAAGACCTAGAGCTGCGCCGTCCACCTGACGCTCGCCCGCTTCTCCTCTGAGTTGGTGCACAGCTTCCACGACATGGATCGCGCCGCCGGCCAGACTCGGCTGCCCGATCGAGAGCTGGCCACCGCCCGTGTTCAACGGGAAGTCGCCACCGATGGAGATATCCGTCCTTTCGATGAAGGCCCCACCGCCGCCCTTCTTGGCGAAGCCAAGGTCTTCGAGCATCATCAACACTGCGATGGGGTAGTCGTCATAGAGCTGGGCGAAGTGCATGTCGGCGCGAGAATCTCGATGGAAGATCCGGTCGGCCAGCACCGAGAAGCCGGTCTCGGTGCGCTGATGATCGGGACCGCGCGTCTGATGGTTGACCCGCTCGCCATAGCTGCGCATGTAGACCGGGGGCTTCGCCAGTCCCCGCGCGATCGCGTCGGCGCACACCACGACCGCGGCACCGCCCGCACATCGCATGACACAGTCAGCGCGGCGGATCGGGTCGGCGATGAGGCGGGAGTCCAAATAGTCCTGGATCGTCATAGGCTCACGCAGGAGGGCGCGGGGATTGAGCCGCGCGTGATCCCGAAAGGTCACCGCGATCTTGCCGAGCTGTTCGAGAGTTGTGCCATGCTCGGACATGTGTCGGCGCTGGATCATGCCGAAGAACCCATTCGGCTCAGCGTATCCGAACGGTGCAACCCAGTTTCGCAGGCTGTAGTCCCACGGGGCAGTCCTTCGGTCGTGGCTAAGAGCTGGGAGGTCGATACGGTTGCCACCGGCCGCGACGACCACCACGTCCGCGAGGCCAGCCTCTATAGCGGCGCGAGCGCGGGCGATACCCGCAAGTGTGCTGGCCCCCCCGTAGTCGGCCTTCATCACAAAGTTCAGCTCGAATCCCAGATGCTCGGCGATATGCGCGGAATCGTCCGGGATGGAGATCGTAGCGACCACAAGTCCATCGACACGGTCGCGCGTCAGCCCCGCATCCTCCAGGGCAATCGCGATCGCCTCAGCGATCCATTCCTCGTCCGCGCGGTCGGAGTGACGCGCGAACTCCGTCTCGCCCACGCCGGCGACCACCGCAGTCCGTTCAGACTTGGTCAAAAATCCTTCCTCCTGTCCGCACTGATCCCGTCTTCACCTTGTATGCTCAGACCCTCTCGAGCTTCTGCTTCTCCTCCAGCGTGGAATAGTCCGACTGGAGGTCGGCGGACCGGGTCAAGGCCCAGAAGTCTGCGAGCGTCCACGGGTTCTGGGTGATGATCCGCCCGCGTTCATTGCGGAAGTAGGTGGACATCCCGGGATGACTCCAGATCATGTTCTGGTGCATCGCCTGGATCGTCTCGTTGTACTTGTCGTACACATCCTCGCGGCACTCGACCACGTCGATCGAGTTCTCCGACATTGCTCGCAGCGCACTGAGGACGTAGTCGATCTGGCATTCCACGATGAATATGAAGCTGCCGCCGTGGCCGAGCTGCGTATTGGGTCCGTAGAGCATGAAGAAATTGGGAAAACCGGGGACAACTGTCCCGAGGTAAGCGCGCGAGTCGATGTCGTCCCACGCCTCTCGGATGCTGACGCCGTCGCGCCCGATCAGTTCGACCGGGGACAGGTATCGGACGACGTCATAGCCTGTGGCCAGGATCAAGACGTCGACTTCAGCCTCCTGGCCGCCCGAGCTGTAGATCCGGTTGCCGTCGATACGCGCGACCCCTTCATCGATGAGAGTGACATCGGGTCGAGTGAGCGCCTTGTACCATCCGTTATCCAAGAGCATCCGCTTGCCGAAAGGTGGAAAGTCGGGGGTCACCTTCGGGATCAGGTCCGGCCGATCCTCTAGTTGCTCGTTGATATAGCGGATGAAGAAGCGCCGATGCCGATCATTCTTGGCGTTCATGGATCGCTCGGGGTGCTCCCAGTTGGGGTCCTTCTGCAGGGCTTCGTAGACGGCGCTGTCGAAGATCCAACTGAGCCGAAGCCGCCACAGCCACTCATAATGCGGCACCTCGCGGAGGAGGAACCGGAGCGGCTCGGGTACCTTCTTATGAAACTTCTCGAATGGTGCGGCCCACTGCTTGGACCGCTGGAAGACCGTCAGGTGGCCGACGGTGTCCGCGATGGCTGGGACCAGCTGCATCGCGCTCGCACCATTGCCGATCACAGCAACGCGCTTGCCCTGGAGATCCACGTCGGAGTCCCAGCGGGCGGTGTGGACCACGGGACCCTCAAACGTATCCAGCCCGGGAATCGCGGGACGCTTAGGAGTCGTGAACGTGCCCACCGCGGTGATGAGGATGTTGCTGATCAGGGTCTCTTCGGTTCCGTCCGGATTGCGGAGCGTGGAATGCCAGGTGTGCGTCTCCTCGTCATAGCGGGAGCTGAGGCACTCTGTGCCGAAACGGACCCTCTCAGCGACCCCAGACTCTTCGGCAACCCGCTGGAAGTACCCCTGGATCTCCTCCTGCAGGGGGAAGTACATCGACCAGTCGCCCGGCGCGAACGTATAAGAGTACAGGTGCCCGGGAGTGTCAACCCCGGCTCCCGGGTAGCGGTGCGACGACCAGACCCCGCCAGCTCGGTCCTGCTTTTCGACAATCACGTGCGGAACGCCGGCCTGCTCCAGTTTGATCGCTGCCGCCACACCGGACATCCCGGCACCGACGATCAATGCACGGAAGCCATCCTTGACTTCGATTGGCTCGGAGGCAGAACCAGCGTATCTGGCGAGTTTGTCGACCATTACTGACGCGTAGTCGGCTGGAATCGGCTCCGCCTCGGTGACCGTCATCATCTTGATGAGCTCGTCACCGGTCAGAGTCGGCTTCGCGATCGGATTCCCTTCGTACCAGCCCATGATCGCCTCGGCGGCGGCCTCGTGCACCTGACGCTGGATCTCCGGTGCGAGACCCCCAGAGTCATTGTCGTCGAGACCGCGACTCCGTTCCGGCTGAAATGGCTCGGCGAGCCAGCGATCGTCGCCTGTGAACTGGTGAAGCAACAGCAACAGCGTGGGGATGTTGGTGTAGGGCATCGCCTCACGAAGGCCTCGCTCAAACGCCTCCCGGTCCACTTTTCGGTCCACCGTCGACATCCTTTCATTCAGATTCCCGTATGGCTATACGGTATATGGAATGAGGGTGCAGCGTCAACGTCCAAGGGTGATCGCCCGAGCGTGCCGGAGGCGCAACCGAAGGTAAATCCCGGGCGCGGCGGGATTGAGGGCACCCCGAACGCTCGAGCGGCCAGCCCACACCAATGGAAACGAGGCGCTCTGTTTGGCTTCCATTGGTCCCGTGGCGCAGCCGGTGCCCCAGCCCAGGGCACTGGGGGTCTGTTGGATTGGGCTAGCCGTGTCGTTGAGGGGCAAGACCGTTTGGGCTCGGAACCCCTTGGGCGAAGGTAAGGTCCTAGTGCAGCTCGGGCGCCCTGTTGCTGTGCCGACCGGGCTCGCCGTTCATACAATTGGCCTGGCGCATGCCACAGCTTGTTCGTTCCCGGCGGGAGTAGCCGCCAGCCTTGATCAGCACCCCTTGGAGTCTCAGCGGGTTACTTCACCCCAGTCCGCGATCGTGCGGGTGATGTAGACGGTGACGCTGGCGACGACATCGGTCGAGGGGTCGAGAAGCCATTGCAGCCCGATCCCGTCCAGGACGGCGGTGAGAAGGCGCGCTTCGATGTTGATCTCCGCAGGACTGAGTGGCGCGACGTCGCCGGCGTCGACGGCCTGCTGCAGGTGTGCCGAGAGCGTGGCGAGGTTGTCGGTGTAGCGGCGCCGGATGAAGCCGTGGGCCGGGTGGGCGGGGCTGGAGGCTTCGGCGGCGATGGTGGTGAACAGCTCGAGCAGGCCGCGGTTGTGCAGATGTGCGCCCATGACCTCAGGCAGCCGTCGGAAGTAGCCGAGCCCCGAGACGTCGGCGAGTCCGGTCTCTACGGTTTGGCGGTCCCATTCCTGCAGCACGGCCGCCAGAAGGCCCTCCTTGCTTCCGAAGTGCTGCAGCAGCGCGGCATGGGACACCCCGACGCGTTCGGCGATGGTGCGGAGCGAGCCGCCCGCGAAGCCATGCTCTCCGAAAACCGCCATGGCGACGGCGATGATCTGTTCCCGCCGACGGATCCCGGCGCGATAGGGACCCCGGGCTGCGGACCCTGTGGCACTCGGCACGGCCATCACCTCTCTCACAACATTCCGGCACGGTTTTCCGGCACCGTTGACGGAAACTTACCAGTCGGTTAGTCTTCAAGGCCAGAGGCCGTCCGCCACCCGCCATCACTAACAGAAGGAAGTTGCCCATGCAGTACTCCGTCCTGGGTTCGACCGGCGTCAAGGTGTCGCGGATCTGTCTCGGCACGGCCACGTTCGGTGTGGCGCCGAATGCGCAGGACGCCGGTCGCGTCGTGGACGCAGCGCTGGACCTCGGCATCAACTTCGTCGACACCGCCGATGTGTACGGCAACATGCCGGTCTTCGACCGGCCGGGCGCCCCGGCCGCTGCCGACCGTGAGCCCGCTGAGCGGATCCTTGGCCGCGCACTCCGCGGGCGTCGCGACGATGTGGTGATCGCCACCAAGTCGCACGGGCATATCGGACCCGGCATCAACGACGGCGGCCTTTCGCGCCGACACGTCATCCGCCAGGTCGAGACCAGCCTGCGCCGTTTGGAGACCGACTACATCGACCTCTACTACGCACACAATCCAGACCCCAACACTCCGCTAGAGCAGACCCTCGCGGTGTACGACGATCTGATTCGGCAGGGCAAGATCCGCTATGCCGGTTTGTCCAACCATCCCGCATGGCAGGTCACCCACGCCTTATGGACCGCCGACGATCGCCGGCTGCAGGCACCCGTCGCGACCCAGGTGAAGTACAACCTCATCGACAGGGCAGCCGAACGCGAGCTCGCGCCAGCCTGCCGCCAGTTCGGTTTGTCGATCGTCCCCTATGCGCCCCTGCACGGCGGTCTGCTCGCGGACCTTCGGGTTCTCGACCGGGATGTTGCCGGCGACCAGCGCTTCGCCGGACCCGGATTCTCCGAGGCCGAGATCGCCGTCGCCCGGGAAGTCGACCGGCTCAGCCGCGCCTGGGGACTGGCGCCGTATCAGGTCTCGCTGGCCTGGCTGCTCTTCCGCCCGGCTGTCGCATCCGCCATCGTCGGCGCCGAGACGATCGACGAGCTCCGCGCCAATGCCTCGGCCGCAGACGTCGATCTGGAGCCGGCCCAGCTCGACGCGCTCACCGCCCTCACCAGCGCCTCCACAGCCTGACCACCATTTTTCGAACGGTTAATCGACACCACCAGCCGTCATCGTGCCGCTTGTGATCGGCCCAATTGCCCACAGTGTGGTTGGATCGCCGTGTCGGCCCTGATGACTCGGTTGCCCCGTGCCCGTGCCGCACGATCGGCCAAGAAGGGCCCGGAAGTCGACGTTGGGATCTGAGGGATTGGGTCTGACTGCTGAGAGCGCATGGAGCAGATAAGGCTCAAAGCCAACCGCAGGGCAGTCGACGCGGTCGTGTGGGCGGCGCCGGGGTCACCGACCCCGGGCGCCCTGCCCCGGCCTGCCGGATGAGACCCCTCCGGCGAGTTCAATCCGCTCAGGCGGGCCTGTTCCTCCCACACGTCGAGACCTAAAGCCGCCGGGCCGGCAAGCGCGAAGACGGCCCAGCAGGACCGGAAGCATCAGGCGTCCCCGGGATTGCCGGCGGCCGACCGCGGTCATCAACAGCATGCCGCCGCCGACGACGAGGTGACGGTATTTCGTGCTCAGCCTGCCTGCCGAGAGTCCGATGCCGCGGGACGTCCGGCACGAGCTAGAAGATTATCGCTGGTATCCATCCCAAATGCTGAGTCCCGCGGAGCAGGTGGTAGCCGTCCTTTCGGAGGCTCTGCCCCACTGGTCGCGCTCGACCGTGATGCCTTGGTCGACGTCGTGCGAGAGCCCGACGATGGAAGCTTCTGTGGCCATGCCGGTGAGGGCAGCCTTGATCGAACTGTCGCCACTGCCCATCCTGCCCCGATCTCGTATCGGGTCGGCCCGGGGTCTGCTCATGCGTTGGACGCTTCAGCGAGGCGCTGATCGTCCCGCTTCTGCGAGCGGGCGGCCTGGACGTTCTCGGCGTTCCCGTGCGTCAAGGAGCTCCTGCGCCCTGTCGGCCTGCTCCTGTGTGGTGTGGTGCGGATGCTGGGTTCTACGGGTCATCGTCGGATCCCCCTTCTCGTCGCATTCGTTTCATGGTCGCATTCGTATTCATGAACTCTGGTACGATATGCCGTACATCAGTACGGTATGCCGAATGATGCGTGAAGTCAACGTTGCGCTGGCGCTCGCCGAGGGGCTCCGATTCGTGGCCGGCTCTTCGCAGGGTCGATCGGCTGGACAAGAGGCACCTCAACGTCGAACGACACGCCGATCGACATCCGGGTTAATGCACCATCTGGGACGCACCAGAAAGGGAGACGGGTAATGTTCGCCCACGACACCGAAGTCGCGTTGCGCAGCGTCGTCAACCTCGTCAACACGCTCGACCCCGACGGCGTCGACCATGTGAACACCGCCGCCGACCTGGACCACTTCCTCAAGGAGGAGGAATTCGCAGGTTCCCGCGTGCACGACGACGAACTCGCCTCGGTGCGCGCGCTGCGGTCGCGCCTCAGGACCCTGTGGGACGCCACAGAAGACGAGGCGGTTGCGCTCATCAACGAGATCCTGCGCGAATCGCGCACACTCCCCCACCTCGTCAAGCATGACCATTGGGACTGGCACCTGCACGCAACCACGCCGGAGGCCCCGCTCGCGGAACGCATCGGCACGGAGGCAGCGATGGCGTTCGTCGACGTCATCCGCTCGAAGGAACTGAATCGACTCCGAATCTGCGCCGGGGATGACTGCGAAGCCGTCCTCATCGACCTCTCCAAGAACCGCTCGAAGCTCTACTGCGACACCGGCAACTGCGCCAACCGAGCACACGTCCGCGCCTATCGCGGGCGCAAGACCATGAGATGAGTCACGAGAGCAGATACCTCGCACCAGACCGCACCCAAAGCAATGTTTCGAACCTTGGGATGACAACGAGAGCCGATCGGGCGTCGGCACCGAACCGGCCGGCTGCGGCATATCCGTCATATCGCGCGGAAACAGATGGGCGGTTTCCAGCGAGTAACTGGAATATTTGCTCCACTTCTGATGATATGCTCTGCGTAATCGGAGCGATCGCTCCGCTAGTCAGGAGGCAATCAGAAGTGAACGTGATCTTGTGGGTCTTGCAGATCGTCTTGGCGCTGATGTTCGCGGCGGCCGGCATTATGAAGGCAGCCCAGCCCAAGGAGAAGTTGGCACACATGCTGCCGTGGGTCGAGGACTCCTCGCCGATGACAGTGCGGTTCATCGGTGTCGTAGAGCTCCTGGGAGCTGTGGGACTGATATTGCCCGCTGCGCTCGGAATCACCCCACTGCTGACCCCACTCGCCGCGACGGGCCTGGCTGCGGTCATGGGGCTGGCGGCATTGACCCACTTCCGTCGTCGCGAGCCGGGGTCCATCACCTTCAACGCAGCCCTGTTTCTTGTCGCTGCCTTCATTGCCTGGGGGCGCTTCGGGCCATACTCGTTCTGACTTCCATTCCACGAGCGCGACAACCGCTCATGTCACCGTCGGCACCATCGGCTCCCCTGACGGTCACCGACTGATCTATCGGGCAGGCATCACGCGTGCATCTGGCAAGCCGGAGGACCCCTAGAACTGGGTGGGGCGGCGCATCCACGTGATGATCAATGAGATGCGGCAGGCAGCAGCTCGGTTGACACCGCCTTGTCCCGTGCCGACGTCGTCGGCAGTTGTCTCGGCCTTACGGGCCGCAGGGCCACCAGACTGCCGCTGGCAGAGTTACCTAACAGGTCATAGACACTCGTCTCAGACACGACGCAGTCGGCTCGCACGCCCGGTGGTCTGGCTCGTCGACGGGAGAGGTGGAAGCGGTTCCGTGCCCATTTCTCGGAATGCTTGGAGCATGTAGCACCCAAACCGTCGCCATTCACCCGACTTCGCACCGTCGACGCCCCGGATGAGTCCTGCATTGGCGTTGAGCAGAAGGTACAGGTCGCTGTGATCGAAGTCACCCCGAACCGCCCCGGCCTCCTTGACGCGGTCGACGAGCAGGACAGAGGCGTGCAGCGCGCGGCGGATTTCGCTGCGAAACAGCGCCGTCGCGGTGTTCGGGTTCAAGACGACTTCGCTGAAGGCCAGATCAGTGGCCTGTTGCTCCAACATGTACATCACATAGTCGGCGAAAGCTCCCCACGGCTCAGTGAGGGCCTGGTTGGCGGCATGCTCGGTGCGATCAGCATAGCGAGTCATCTTCGCTTCAAGCACCACAGCGACCAGCTCGTCAATCGAGGCGAATCGGCGGTAAATGGTGCCAACACCGACACCAGCCGTATCGGCGATGTGCTCCAGCGTGACCGCGGTGCCCTCCTCCGCCAAGACGCGCCCGGCAGCACAGATGATCGCCTGCCGGTTGCGCTCGGCATCCGCACGTAGCGGCTTGGCATCCGCAGGGCTCATCTCATCCATAGTGCCATTGTATCAATCTGGAATATTTGCTCCGGTTCTGTCGTTGGCTTCAATCGGAGCAACTGCTCCACTCTTATAACCACATGGCCGACTGAAAGGCAGGAACATGAAAGCTGTCGTACTGACCGGGTTCGACCGAGGTCCTGAAGTGACTGAAGTGGATATGCCCGAGCCTAGGCCAGGCGAGGTCCGAGTCCAGGTGCGGGCGGCCTCGATCAACGGATTCGATATATCGGTGGCGAACAGCCGACTAAAGGGAATGATGGAGCATCGGTTCCCGGTCGTCGTCGGCAAGGACTTCGCCGGCACTATAGACGCCCTCGGCGACGGCGTAGCGGGCTTTTCGATCGGTGAACGTGTCTTTGGGGTCGTCATCAAGGATGTCCTCGGTGACGGATCGTTCGGCGAGTATGTGACCGTGCCGACGTCGATGGGCATCGCCCGCATCCCTGAGGGCGTCGACTTCACCGAGGCGGCTGCATTGGGGCTGGCCGGCACCGCGGCGGCCGACTCCTTTGACGCGGCCGGCATCAGCGAGGGCTCGACTGTGCTGATCGCAGGCGCCACCGGCGGGGTTGGTCAGCAGGCGCTTCAGCTCGCCGTCAACGCGGGCGCTCACGCCGTCGCCACCGCGCACGCCAGGGAGGAAGTCGCCAAGGTCCGCGATCTCGGCGCCGCGAGCACCGTGGACTACACCGGCGACGTGTCTACTCAGGTACGCGAGCTGCATCCGGAGGGCGTCGACGCGGTCCTGCACTTCGCCGGGGACCCAGTTGCCCTGTCCTCTGCAGTGAAGCCCGGCGGGGTGCTTGTCTCCACACTGGTAATGGACCCGCATCAGCTGCCAGTCGCGGGCATCCGCGTAGTGCCGATCTACGCGAATCCAACGACTGCGACCCTGCAGCGGGTGGCTCGCAACCACGCTGAGGGGCACACGACCGTGACTGTTCAGCGGATATACAACCTGGACGAAGCTCCGGACGCCCTCGGACACTTTGCAGCTGGCACGCTTGGCAAGCTCGTCATCTCGATCGACTAACCCTTACAGCCGGTGCGGGGACACTTCCGTCTCCGCACCGGCCCACACCATTAAGGACAACCATCATGGAGCTCGGGGTCTTCACCCTTGCCGATATCTATCCCGGCGACGGCGCAACCGCCGCGAGCCGTATCGATGACATCATCAGCTACGGCATCGCCGCCGAACGGCACGGGCTCGACGTCTTCGGCATCGGCGAGCACCACAGCCGCCAGTTCGCCGTGTCGTCACCAGCGATCAACCTCGCCGCGATCGCGCAGGCGACCAGCAGGATCAGACTCACCACCACAGCAACGGTTCTTAGCGTGCTCGACCCCGTTCGCGTCTATCAAGACTTCGCCACGCTTGACCTCATCAGCCATGGCAGGGCGGAGATCTACGCCGGGCGCAGCGCGTTCGCCGAGCCCTTCGCGTTGTTCGGCGAGAACATCCACCAGCTCGACGAGCTGTACACCGAAAAGCTGGGCCTATTACTGAGGCTGCGCGATGAAGACAAGGTAACATGGCACGGCCAGCACCGGCCCTCCCTGTACGACGCGAGAGTAAACCCCCGAGCTCACGGTGCACTCCCGGTCTGGGTCGCCGTCGGCGGAACGCCCGCGAGCGCCCAACGTGCCGGGCAGCTCGGACTTCCGATGGCTCTAGGGTTCATCGGTGGGACCCTCGACCACGCCAAGCGCCTCATCGACCTCTACCGCGCTGCCGGAAGCGCCGCAGGGCACTCCGAGGAACAGCTGCGCGTCGGGATCACAAGCCATTTCTATGTGGGAGAGACACCCGGACACGCGGTCGACGAGTTCTATCCCTACTATCAGCGGTATCTTTCGCCCGTGACGAACGGTGGTCGAGGCTGGCACCTGGATTATCCGAGCACCGTCGAGCTGGCGGCACGACGCGGTGCGCTCATGGTCGGCGAACCCTTACAGGTCGCGGAGAAAATCCTGGACCTACGTGCCGAGCTGGGCGTCGACCGCTTCCTCGGCCAGGTCGACCTCGGGGGTATGCCACAGCAGATGGTCCACGATTCCATCCGACGATTCGGGGAGATCGTCGCCCCCGCCGTGCGGCACGTCCTCACAGCCTGAGACCGCGAAGTGCCCCGATGATCGCGAAGGCTGGATCTGTAGAAGGACCTCGTGTGCATCAAGGTTTTCGGCATTGGACCAAAGACCTGGGGCTGTTCGCCGACTTGACCGCCCGTCTGATGACAATTCAGGGATATCCGATGCCACGGGAATCCCGCCCTATCTTCTTGGACAGCGGCGAAGAGTCAGCCGCGAAGTCAACGGCTTCGCTTCGCGCCCTGCGGGCGGCAGGTTGCCGCGCGGTTCGCTAGATACACCACATGGGCCAACGTCGTGAAGCGGCTCGGGAAAGCAACTTGGTGGCTACGAGAATGGTTTCCCCGTGCCCTGGCAAGAGCCGGCATCGCCCGATGTGGATGGGGAGCGTCAGAACTTGAGATGGCGGCAGCGCCGACGGGAATGCTATCCGTACGGGTGCCAATGGAATCGTTCTACAGAGAGCGACACGGCG
>NZ_JBKZWT010000100.1:0-11944 GCF_047759905.1 Sinomonas sp. G460-2
GTTGGGTACGGAGGTCCTCGACGCTTCGGCGCCCGGAGCGGACGACGGCGGCCTGGCCGCCTGGGTGCGCGAGAACGTGAGCTTCGTGGGCACCTCGGTGGACCGCATCACCCCGCGCACGACCGCCCAGGACGTCGCCGAGGTCGCCGAGCAGTGCGGCTACCGCGACGCCGCCCCCGTGGTGGCCGAGCCGTTCGCGTCCTGGATCCTCTCGGGCGAGTTCCCCGCGGGCCGGCCCGCATGGGAGGACGCCGGGGCGCTGTTCGTGGACAACATCGAGCCGTTCGAGAACCGCAAGCTCTGGCTCCTCAACGGTGCGCACACGATCCTCGCGTACTCGGGCCAGCTGCGCGGCCACGCCACGGTCGCCGAGGCCCTCGCGGACCCGGTGTGCCGGCAGGCGATGGAGGCCTTTTGGGACGAGGCCACGAGGCACCTGACGCTCCCGGAGCTCGACGTCCCGGGCTACCGCGCCGCGCTGCTCGAGCGCTTCGCGAACCCGCGGATCGCGCACTACCTGGCCCAGATCGCGCAGGACGGCTCGCTCAAGCTCCGGCTCCGCGCCGTGCCCGTGCTGCGTGCCGAGCGGGCCGAGGGCCGCACGGGCCTCGGCGCGGCCCGCATGATCGCGGCGTGGATGGATTATCTTGTCCACGTCGTCGGGCAGCGCGCCGAGTTCCATGATCCGCTCGAGGGCGAGGTTCGCCAGGCGCTCGGCCTCGAGGGCCGCGAGCGGACTGAGGCGCTCCTGAGCCTCGTGGACGCGGGGCTCTCGGCGGATGCCGCCGTCGTCGACCGCGTTGACAGCCTGCTGGGGACGTTTGCCGACGAGTAATCCCAAGCCCTGCAACGGGTGGCAATAAAGTGGCAAACGTTTGCCACCCGTTGGGGGGCTCACTATGGTGGGGAGAAAGCCGCCAGTGCCGTCGCTCACGCCAGCGACGGCTTGGCGAGGAAAGACGCATTGGATGGAGAGGAACGATATGAAGATCGTTGCTGCGGATGTCTTCGTGACGAGCCCGTCGCGCAATTTCGTCACGCTACGGATCACGACCGACGAGGGCGTCACGGGCATCGGTGACGCGACGCTCAACGGGCGCGAGCTCGCCGTCGCCGCGTACCTCAAGGAGCACGTGGCCCAGCTGCTCATCGGCAAGGACCCGCACCGGATCGAGGACACATGGCAGTTCCTCTACCGGTCCTCCTACTGGCGGCGCGGCCCCGTGACGATGGCCGCGATCGCGGCCGTGGACATGGCGCTGTGGGACATCAAGGGCAAGGTCGCGAACCTGCCGGTGTACCAGCTCCTCGGCGGGGCCTCCCGTGAGGGCCTCCGCGCGTATGGGCACGCGTCCGGCACGGACATCCCCTCGCTCTTCGACTCGATCCGCCACCACCTCGAGCTCGGCTACAAGTCGATCCGCGTCCAGACCGCCGTCCCGGGGATCAAGGCCGTCTACGGCGTGGCCGCCCAGACCCAGGCCTCGGGCGAGCGCTACGACTACGAGCCTGCCGGCCGCGGCGCCTTCCCCACGGAAGAGGACTGGGACACCCGCGCGTACCTGCGCCATCTCCCGACCGTCTTCGAGGCCGTGCGCAACGAGTTCGGCCCCGAGATCCCGCTCCTGCACGACGGCCACCACCGCATGACGCCGATCCAGGCCGCGAAGCTCGGCAAGGCGCTCGAGCCGTACGACCTGTTCTGGCTCGAGGACTGCACGCCCGCGGAGAACCAGGAGGCCCTGCGCCTGGTCCGCCAGCACACCACGACCCCACTCGCGATCGGCGAGATCTTCAACACCGTGTGGGACTTCCAGACCCTCATCAAGGAACAGCTCATCGACTACGTCCGCGCGGCGTCGACCCACTTCGGCGGCATCAGCCCGCTCAAGAAGGTCATGGACTTCGCGGCCCAGTACCAGGTCAAGTCCGGCTTCCACGGCCCCACGGACATCTCCCCGGTCGGCTTCGCCGCCCAGCTGCACGTTGGCCTCGCGATCCACAACTACGGGATCCAGGAGTACATGCAGCACTCGGACGCGACGAACACCGTGTTCGAGCAGTCCATGACGTTCGAGGATGGGTACCTGCACCCTGGCAACAAGCCGGGCCTCGGCGTCGAGTTCAACGAGGAGGCCGCGAACACCTACCCGTACCAGCAGGCCTACCTCCCGTACAACCGCCTCGTCGATGGCACGGTTCACGACTGGTGAGCAACACCACTGGTGAGCCGGTGATCGAGCAGGACGGCGCCGTGTTCCACGTCATCGCGATGGGCGTGTCCGGCTCCGGCAAGAGCACGGTGGGCAAGCTCATCGCCGACCGGCTCGGCGGGGAATTCATCGACGGGGACGATCTGCACCCGGCGGCCAACGTCGCGAAGATGGCCGCGGGGATCCCGCTCGACGACGCTGACCGCGAGCCGTGGCTCCGCGAGATCGGTGCCCGGATGGCCGCCGCGCGCGGCACGATGGTGATCGGTTCGAGCGCCCTGAGGCGCAAGTACCGGGATCTCATCCGCGCCGCCGCGCCGGATACCGTGTTCGTGCACCTCGACGGCACGCGCGAGCTCCTCGCCGAGCGCATGGCCGCGCGGCCCGGGCACTTCATGCCGCCGTCGCTGCTCGACTCGCAGCTCGCCACTCTCGAGCCGCTCGACTCCGACGAGGACGGCGCCGCGTTCAGCATCGCCGAGGAGCCGGAGCAGATCGCCCGCGAGGCTGTCGAGTGGCTGCGGAAGGACCGCGCCTAGAGCGTCAGCAACTAGAATCGGAGCCATGACTGCCTCCCTTGACTCAGCCCTGCCCGACCTGGCCGCCGCGCGCGCACGCCTCCTCGAGCTCATCAAGGAGCTCGCGGTCGTGCATGGGCGCGTGACCCTCTCGAGCGGGAAGGAGGCCGACTACTACGTCGACCTCCGCCGCATCACGCTGCATCACGAGGCATCGCAGCTCGTGGGCCAGGTCATGCTCGGCCTCATTGACCGCGCGGGCGTGCCGGTCGAAGCAGCGGGCGGCCTCACGATGGGCGCTGATCCCGTGGGCACCGGCATCATGCACGCGGCCCGCGAATCCGGCCGCGACGTCGACGCGTTCGTGGTCCGGAAGGTCCAGAAGTCGTACGGCATGGGGCGCCAGGTCGAGGGCCCCTCGGTCGAAGGGCGCCGCGTCGTCGTCGTCGAGGACACGTCGACAACGGGCGGATCGGCGCTCACCGCCGTCGAGGGCGTCCGCAACGCGGGCGCCGAGGTGACCGCGGTCGCAGTCATCGTCGATCGCGGGACGGGCGCAAAGGAGCGCATCGAGGCCGAGGCGGGCGTGCCGTACCTCTATGCGTTCAGCAAGGATGAGCTCGGACTCGACTGACCCCCGCGGGGGAACGCCCGCCCTCGGGGAGGCTGGCGTCCACGGCATGGTCGAGGTGCTTCGCGCCGCCGGCCGCATGCGGCGTGTCTCGCGCCGCGCCTTCCTGACTGGGGCCGTCGGCTCGGGCCTCCTCGCCGCGGACATGATGGTCACCAAGGCGATCCAGGCGCAGCGCCGCTCGACGGTCGTGCTCACCGCGAACGACGACGACGCGCGGCGCCGCTTCCCGGGCACCTCGTGGGTCCTGCTCCCCGGCTACAAGACGAGCTGGGAGGAGGCGCAGCTCATCATCACGCTGCTCGCGCCATCGCTGGGCGAGCGGGGGCAGCTCGCGGCGGTGGGGTATTCGAACGACGGCCTCGAGGTCGACGAGGTGATGGACGCGATCCTGGCCCATGCCTCGCGCAACAAGCTGACCGAGCTGAACCTGTACGGGCATTCCTTCGGCGGAATGCTCGCGATCGACGTCGCGTCCCGGCTGACTCGGCTGGGCGCGAGCGGCTCGGCGAGTGTTCCGCGCGTCGGTGCGATCGTGCTGGATTCGACGCCGGCCTCGAAGTACGACGTCAAGGACCTCTCGTGGTTCGAGGGCGTCGTCGAGCTGTACGAGCTCGGCTTCAGGGTGCCGTCGATCCTGCGCGGCGGGTATGAGCTGGGGGAGCGGATCGTCAACAAGCACGAGCGGACGTGGACCCAGGTCGTGGACCAGGCCCTCGAGCAGCTCACACCGCTCGCGCCCTCGAGCGTGCTCATCCAGACCGAGTCCCAGTACATCTACGACTGGGACGTCACGCGGTTCGCAGGGGAGATCGGCCGGACGCCGATCGGTTTCATCGGCAATCCGGGCGATCAGACCGTGGACTACGAGTCGGCTCGGGCCCGGTGGCAGAAGTACTTCCCCGACAACCTCGCCTCCTCCTCGCTGCAGACGCTCGGCGCCTTCCCCGCCCACGCGAGCCCCGAATGGAGTGCCCTCGTCTACAACACCGTGCTCGGGACGCTCCTGCCCGAGCTCCTTCCCCTGCCGCGCAGGATCGGCGGCGCGGGCGGCGGGGGCCGGTAGGCCGGCCCCGCCGCGGTCCTGTCCCCTTGTTCTCTTTCAATCGGTCCGCAGCCCGGGGTGTCGGGGCGAGGCACGCAAATTCGGGCTAAGAAGTGGACAGAAACGAAATCGGTTAGCGCTGCGGCGTGAGCACGCTGAGCCCCGCGGTCGGGAACGGCCTCGGGAAGATGCTTGGCACGGGGGCCGCCGTGGGCTCGAGCGCGATCGCCGAGGCCTCGGAGCCGACCGTGACGATCTCGCCCCGCACGCTCACGTCGAGCGGCTGGCCCGACTCCACGGCGAGCTGAAGCAGCCCGGGCGTGAGCCGGACGCTCAGGGTGCGGCCCTGGAGCTGCAGTCGGAACGCGAGGCTCTCCCATTCCTCGGGCAGGCGCGGGTCGAAGTAGGGGAGCGGGCCCTGGTCGCGGAAGCCCGCGAAGCCGTTGACGAGCGCGCTCCACACGCCGCCGGCCGACGCCGTGTGGACGCCGTCGATCGTGTTGTGGTGCAGATTGTCGAGGTCGATGAAGGCCGCCGTGGTGAAGTGCCGTAGGGCCTCCTCGGTGTACCCCACTTCGGCGGCCATGATGCCCTGGACGCACGCGGAGAGCGTCGAATCGCCCGTGGTGATCGGGTCGTAGAAATCGAACGCGCGCTGCTTCTCCTCCGCCGTGAAGTCCTGCCACTGGAGGAACATCGCGAGCACGGCGTCGGCCTGCTTGAGCACCTGGTGGCGGTAGATGACGAGCGGGTGGAAGTGAAGCAGCAGCGGGTACTTCGAGCGCGGCGTTTCCCAGTCCCACGGCTCGAGCGACATGAAGTCGGCATCCTGCGCGTAGACCCGCATGTCCGCGTCGTAGGGGAGGGCCATGCGCTCCGCCATGTGCGCCCACAGAAGCCGGTCGGTGTCCGAGATGCTCGGGTGGTCGAGTACCGCGGCCGCGCGGAGGTTGAACCTCGCCATGACGTTGGTGTAGAGGTTGTCGTTCACCACGGCCGTGTACTCGTCGGGGCCGGTGACCCCATGGATGTGGAACTGGCCGTTCTTGCCGAAGAAGCCGAGCGAGGCCCACATCCGCGCCGTCTCGGCGAGGAGGTCGGCGCCCGCAGAGGCGATGAACGCGTCGTCGCCCGAGGCCCACGAGTAGCGCGCGGCCGCGTACGCGATCGCCGCGTTGATGTGGAACTGCGCCGTGCCTGCGGCGTAGTACGCGCTCGCCTCCTGGCCGTTGATGGTGCGCCACGGGTAGAGCGCGCCGTCGACGTTGAGCTCGGCGGCCCGCGCGGTCGCCGCGGGGAGCATCTCGTGGCGGAAGCCGAGCACGCGTCGCGCGGCCTCGGGCGCCGTGTACGTGAGGTAGGGGAGGACGTAGATCTCCTGGTCCCAGAAGTAGTGGCCCTCGTAGCCCGAACCGCTCACACCCTTCGCGGGGATGCCCGCGACGCCGGCCTGCGATGTGGCCTGGGCGAGCTGGAAGAGGTTCCAGCGCACGGCCTGCTGGAGTTCCGGCGAGCCGCCGATCTGCACGTCCGCGGCGGCCCAGTAGCCCTCGTAGTGCGCGGCGCTCTCGGCGGCGAGCTCGTCGAACCTGCGCACCGCGGCGGCCGCGGCGTCCACGAGCTCCGGATCGGCGGCCGGTGCCACGGCGTAGCCGATGCTCTTCTCGAGCCGGAATGTCTCGTTCGGCTCGATCGGGAGGACGTAGCGCACCCCGCTGCGGTCGCCGTCGGCCTCCGTGGAGAAGGGCTGGTGCGGCGTGTTCGTGGAATGGTCGACGGCGATCGCGACGTGCTGCCGCGACGTCACCGTGGACCACGCGAGCCTGAGGCTCCCGTTCGCGCCCTCCGCGGCGACCGTCTCGAGCACGCGTCCCGCGTGCCGGCCCGCGCGGCGCGGGTCGTGCTCCGAGTGGTCCTCCGCCGGCTGGTCTTGGCGGTTGACGACGTGCGACTCCATGTCGACGACGATCCGCCGGTCAGCGCTGATCTCGAAGTCGATCGCGAGGCTCGAGCGGGACTGCGCCCCGATCACGCGCCGCTCGCGAGTGGTCACGGACGCGCCGGACGCCGTCTGCCACACGATCGTGCACTCGTACACGCCCGTCGCGAAGTCGAGGCGCCGGCGGTAGTCGAGCACCTCCGAGCCCGCGAGCGTGAGCTGCTCGCCGTCCACCCAGACGGTCGTCTCATGGGTGTCCGGGACGTAGAGGATGCGCTGGCCCTGCTTCGCGAAGCCGTACGCGTTCTCGGCGTGACGGATGTCGAACGTCTCGTGGAAGCCGTTCACGAACGTGCCGGGGAGGGCGGAATCCGCCTCGGCCGTGTGCGAGCCGCGGATGCCGAGGTGGCCGTTGCCGAGGCTGAAGAGCGTCTCGAGCGGGCCTTCCGCACCGGGAGCGTGGGTCGTCTCGAGGAGGCCCCACTCGTCGACGGGGAAGCGGAGGCGGTCTGCAGTGACGAGAGTCATGGGTGTGCGCCGTTCTGGGTGTGAGAAGAAGTCAGGGGGGATGGTTCTGTCAGGGGGCTGAGCGTCAGAGCAGCTCGGCGAGGTCGTTCACCACGAACGTCGCCCCCGCGGCCAGGAGCTGCTCGCTCCCCGCCCCGCGGTCAACGCCGACGACGGCGCGGAAGCCTCCTGCCGCCCCGGCTTGAACGCCGGAGACTGCGTCCTCGACGACGATGCACGCGCCGTGCGGGGCGTCGAGCAGCTCCGCCGCCCGATGGAACGTCGCGGGGTCCGGTTTGCCGGGGAGGCCCTCGCGAGCCGCCACGACGCCGTCGACCACCACGGGAAAGGCCTCCGTGAGGCCAGCAGCGGCCAGGACGGCAGGCGCGTTCCGGGACGAGGAGACGACCGCGAGCTTGAGGCCGCGCTCGCGGGCCACCTCGACGAGGCGCGCCGACCCGGGGTAGGGGGCTACGCCGTCGTTCTCGATGATCGCGTTGAAGATGCGATTTTTCCGGTTGCCCAGGCCCTGGACGGTCTCGTGGTCGGGGTCGTCGTCGAGCGGGCCCTCGGGGAGGACGATCTCGCGCGAGGCGAGGAAGTCGCGGACCCCGTCGAAGCGCGGCTTGCCGTCGATGTGGTCGAAGTAGTCCGTGTCCGAGTAGGCGGGGCCGCGGCCGGCCGCCGCGAGGTACTCCTCGAACAGGCGGCGCCAGGCCGACTCGTGGACGGCGGCCGTGGGGGTCAGCACACCGTCGAGGTCGAAGAGCAGGGCCTCGGTTCCGGTCCAGATGTCCAGCTGAGTCTGGGAGAGCATTGGGGGGCCTCCGTAGGTCAGTGCCGCGCGCGGCGTGTGGTCTTGCGTTCTATCAGGGGGGTGGGCAGTCGATGGTCTTGGGGTGGTGCGTCGGGATCCGGGCCGTCGAGCCGCTCCGCGAGCAGGGTGGCCGCGAAGGCGCCCTGATCTGCCACGGGCTGGGACACCGTGGTCAGCCCGAGGAACGAGCTCATGGGGTGATCGTCGATGCCGATGAGGGAGACTTTCTTCGGCGCCGTGACCCCGTGCTCGCGGAGAGCCTTGAGCGCCCCGAACGCTGCTTCGTCGCAGCCTGCGAAGACCGCGCCGGGCTGGCGACGGTTGGCGATCAGCTCCGTCATCGCCCGGTACCCGCCCTCGATCGACGATTCCGCGCTCACGATCATGTCCGGATGTGGTTCGAGGTCTTCTTCGGCGAGGGCCCGCTCGAACCCGGACTGCCGGTGGGCGGCCGTGCGGACGGTGCCGTCGCTCGGCTCGTTACCGGCGAGTGTAGCAATGTCCCAGTGGCCGAGGTCGAGCAGGTGCCGCGTGGCGCGGTAGGCGGCGGCTTCGTCGTCGATGCCCACGTTGTCCCAGGGGACGCCGCTGAGGCCGACGCTCGCCACCGAGAGCTTCGATTCTGCAAGCGCTTCCAATTGGGGCGTGCTGAAGTTCACACCGAGCAGCAGAACGCCGTCCACACGCTCGGAGAGCTCGTCGAGGTTCCCGATGAAGCGGTCCTTGGCGTCGTCGCGCCCTCGGAGGCTCAGGAGCACGGTGTCGAGCCCGCCGTCGGCGAAGGCCTCCTCGGCCGCCTCGACGGCCTCGGCGAAGAACCAGGCGGTGGCCCTCGGCACGACGATCGCGACGTGCCCCGTCTTCCCGCCGGCCAGGCGCGCAGCGGCCGACGACGCGCGGTAGCCGAGCTTTTCGGCCGCTTCCTCGACTCGCTGCTGCGCGGAGGGGGAGACGTTCGGCAGCCCGCGCAGGGCCCGGGAAACGGTGCAGATCGAGAGACCCGAGAGCGTCGCGACGTCATTGATCGTCGCGCGAGCGCGGTCAGCCACGGAACACGGCCTCAGCCCTTTCATCACCAGACAAGGAGGAGACGCCCGCCCCGCGCCCGGAAGAGTGTAAGCAGGAGTTGTAAGCGTTTACAAGAGCCGTGGCCGGGGCCGCGGACGACGGCGGGAGCGCACCTTTCGCGCGACTGCGCACCTCGCGTGCGAGAGCGCACGTTTCACCGCCGGGAAACGTGCGCTCTCGCGGGAAACGTGCGCTCTCGAGGGGCAGGGCTCGGCTGGGCCCGGGCTAGAGCTGATTCAGCAGGTCCGAGACCGAGTTGAGCACCTGGTTCGGGCGGAACGGATACGTGGGGATGTCCGCCTGCTGCGTGATGCCGGACAGCACGAGCACCGTGTGCAGTCCCGCCTCCATGCCGGCGACGATATCGGTGTCCATGCGATCGCCGATCATGGCCGTGGTCTCGGAATGGGCGTCGATCTGGTTCATGGCGGAGCGGAACATCATGGGGTTCGGCTTGCCGATCGTGTACGGATCGCGGCCCGTGGCCTTCGTGATGAGGGCTGCTATCGCCCCCGTCGCGGGCAGGACGCCCTCCTTCGAGGGGCCCGTGGCGTCCGGGTTGGTCGCGATGAAGCGCGCGCCGTCCACGATGAGCCGGATCGCGGTCGTGATGGCGTTGAACGAGTAGGTGCGGGTCTCGCCGAGCACTACGTAGTCCGGGTCCTGGTCGGTGAGGATCATTCCGGCCTCGTGGAGCGCCGTCGTGAGCCCGGCCTCGCCGATGCAGTAGACCCGCGCGCCCGGCATCTGGTCCTTGATGAAGACCGCCGTCGCGAGGGCCGAGGTCCAGATGTTCTCCTCGGGGATCGAGAGGCCCGAGGACCGCAGACGCGCCGCGAGGTCGCGGGGCGTGAAGATCGAGTTGTTCGTGAGGACGAGGAACCGACGCGAGGTGTCGACCCAGCGCTGGATGAGCTCGGGCGCACCCGGAATCGGGTGGTTCTCGTGCACGAGCACGCCGTCCATGTCGGTAAGCCAGCATTCGATCTCCTGGCCGCTGCGATAGACGACCTTGGCGCTCGCGGGCGCGGGAACGGCGGCGAGGGTATCGGTGGTCGGGGCGACGGTATCGGCCATGGTGCCTCCTGATCGGGGACTGACCGGGCCAGTCTTTCATCTTGGGGGCAAGTGCGGGGATGGGATGCGACCCATCCGCAACAGCGGAGAATCCAGACGCGCAACACCGCAAATGCGGATCTAGACTGGTCCCATGCCACTCATCCGCATCGCCGAGGCCGCGAGCCTGCTCGGCGTGAGCGACGACACCGTGCGGCGCTGGGTCGACGCTGGCGCGCTCACCGCCGTGAAGGACGCCTCCGGGCGCGCCGCGGTCGACGGCGCCGAGCTCGCCGAGTTGGCCCGCCGTCAGGCCCCGGCGCCGCGGGACACGAGCGGCGTGGCGCGCTCGGCGCGCAACAGCTTCGTGGGGCTCGTCACGAAGGTCATCGAGGATCGCGTCATGGCGCAGGTCGAGCTTCAGTGCGGCCCGTACCGCGTGGTCTCGCTCATGAGCTCGGAGGCCGTGCGCGATCTCGGCCTCGAGCCGGGGAGCGTCGCCACGGCCGTGGTCAAGGCAACGACCGTCATCGTCGAGACGCCCGGAGGGAAGGCCCCATGAAAAACCGCATTGTGAGACCCCGATCGAGGCTCGCTGCGGCCGGGGCGCTCGCGCTCGTCGCCCTCCTCACTGCGTGCGGGGCGATGCCGATGACGGGCGGGGGCCAGTCGACGTCGTCCTCCTCGGCGAGCCTCACGGTCTTCGCGGCCGCGTCGCTCAAGGCGACGTTCACGGATCTCGCGCACCAGTTCGAGATCGCCCACGGGGGTGCCAAGGTCAATCTGAGCTTCGGCGGCTCGTCCGATCTCGTCGCCCAGCTCCAGAACGGCGCGCCCGCGGACGTGTTCGCGTCCGCGGACGAGGCAAACATGGCGAAGGCGACGAGCGGCGGCCTCCTGTCCGGCGGGCCCCAGATCTTCGCGACGAACGTCCTCGAGATCGCCGTGCCGAAGGGCAACCCCGCGGGCATCCACTCGCTTCAGGACCTCGCCAAACCCGGCGTGCGCCTGGTGCTGTGCGCCCAGCAGGTCCCGTGCGGGAGCGCGTCGCAGAAGGCCGCGCAGTCCGCGGGCCTCGCGCTCAAGCCCGTGAGCGAGGAGCAGTCCGTCACGGACGTGCTCGGCAAGGTCATCTCGGGGGACGCCGACGCCGGCCTCGTCTACGTCACGGACGTCAAGGGCGCGGGCGGCAAGGTGGACGGCGTGCCGTTCCCCGAGTCGAAGGCCGCGGTGAACCGGTACCCCATCGCCGCGCTCAAGCAGTCCAAGGCGGGCGCTCTCGCGCAGGAGTTCGTCGACTTCGTGCGGGGCGCCCAGGGGCAGAAGGTGCTCGGCGATGCCGGATTCGGCGCGCCGTGACACGCGCGCCCCTCGCCCACGCACGAGGGCGTACTCGGGGCTTCCGCGCTGGGTCTACGTGCCCGCGGCGCTGGGCGGGTTGTTCGTGCTCATCCCGTTCCTGGGGATCCTGGCCAGGGTCGACTGGCTGCACTTCGTCCCGCTCATCACGTCCGACTCCTCGCTCGCGGCCCTCCGCCTGAGCCTCGAGACCGCCCTCGCGAGCACCGCCGGGTGCCTCGTTCTCGGCGTCCCCATGGCGCTCGTCCTCGCGCGCGGGCCGGTCCGCGGGCGCCGGTGGCTGCGCTCGCTCGTGCTCTTGCCGCTCGTGCTGCCGCCGGTCGTCGGCGGTCTCGCGCTCCTCTACACGTTCGGCCGGCTCGGGCTCGTGGGGCGCTGGCTCGATGTCTTCGGGATCCAGCTCGCCTTCACGACGACCGCCGTGGTCATGGCGCAGACGTTCGTCTCGCTGCCGTTCCTTGTGGTGAGCCTCGAGGGTGCGCTCCGCACGGCCGGCGGCCGGTACGAGGCGGTCGCCGCGACGCTCGGCGCCAGCCCCACGCACGTGTTCCGGCGCGTCACGCTCCCGCTCGTGCTTCCGGGGCTCGCGTCCGGGCTCGTGCTCTCGTTCGCGCGGAGCCTTGGCGAGTTCGGCGCGACGCTCACGTTCGCGGGGAGCCTCCAAGGGGTGACGCGGACCCTCCCGCTCGAGGTGTACCTCCAGCGCGAGGTCGATCCGGACGCCGCGGTCGCCCTCGCGCTCGTGCTCGTGCTCGTGGCCGCGTTGGTGGTCGGAGTCGCCTACGGGCGGC
>NZ_JBKZWT010000101.1:0-11860 GCF_047759905.1 Sinomonas sp. G460-2
AGAAGCACGCCACCCATCCCCGCCCCGCACCCACACCTGCGGCGGCGGTGATGACGGTCCGGGCGTTCGTGCTGACCTGGGACGAGCTCGCGGGATGGTGGCAGCGCTGCGACCCCGCCGAGGTCGCCGCGGCCCTGACGGGCGAGCAATGGGAACGCTTCCAGCACACCGTGGCCGGCACGGTCACGTTCGCCGAGGCCGTCGCTGCGGCCCGCGCCAAGTCCGAGCCCCGCACCGCCTGACGACCGCGGGGCGAACGGGATCACCTGCACCAACCTCGGGCCGAATCCGCTTACAACGGTCGCTCGACGCGAGATCCACCCCCGGGGGAGTTCGCATCGGCACAATCAGCCGCATGGCCTGCGGCAGCCGGCGGCGCACCTAGCGGGCATGAAGAAGATCCACCATGATTCGGGACCGACCCTCATTCCGAACCTCGTCCTCGATGTCCATGCCGACGGCACCCTGACCGCGTCTGTGGACGGCGCACCATTGGATCCGCCGCCGTCCGCAGGGCCGTGGCATCGGTCCTCCCTCGGGCAGATCATCGACCTCGCCACCGGCGACCGCGCGACCCCTGCTCGAATCGACGTCCGCGAGAGCGACGGCACCGTGTTCACCGATTTCATCACCCCAGGCCCCCGCCGCCGCAACAAGGCCCTGGAAGCGCAGGCCGCCGTTGAGGAGGCGATCGGAACAGCCGACCCGCCTGTGTTCGCGACGATCGAGGAAACCGGGTTCCTTCCGGCGGAAGAGGTCGCGGTCGCCGTCATCGTCGGACACACCGATGCAGGCCCATCGGGGATGGCACAGGCCAAGCTCGACCCCGGACGCCTAGGAGCCGGCGAGGTCATCCTGCTCGGCCGGACCTCCGGCACACTCGTCATCAGGCGACTCGGGTGAGGGGGGAGGACCGGCAGGGGGGATCGGCCGCGAACGAGCTGGCCAACGTTGCGATCCTCGCCCTCGTCGGCCTGTTCGCCATCGCACTCGTCCTTCGGGCTGCGGGGGCGGTGGCGGCGTTCCTGACCGGCTCCCCGCAGCCCGCCTCCGGCATTGCCTCGGGTGTCGGGGTGCTGTTCCACCCGGGCGATCCGGCGGGGGCGCTAGGTGCGGACGGCCTGAACCCGATCGCCTACTGGGCCGTCGCCGGACTGCTTCTCGCCGGGCTCGCTGGTGCCGGGGCCTGGGTGTGGATCGCGGTACGGCGGCACTGTCGGCAGACGGAAACGGACCCGCGACGGATCACAGGAACGGCGACCGGTGCGGAAATCGCCCGGGCGGCGTCCGCGAAGGCCCTGCTGAGACGGGCCGAGAACATCCGTCCCGCGCTCGAGCGTCCCCGCCCCCACGACATCGGGTACCTCCTCGGGACGAGCCGGGGAAAGCAGGTGTGGGCCTCGGCGGAGGACTCGATCCTGCTCATCGGCCCGCCCCGCTCGGGCAAGGGCCTGCACGTCGTGATCAACGCGATCCTCGACGCACCCGGCGCCGTCGTCACCACGAGCACCCGGCCCGACAATCTCGCCGCGACCCTCGGGGCCCGCCGGCGCATCGGCCCCGTCGCGGTGTTCGATCCGCAGCATCTCACCGAGGGCCTCCCTGTCGGGCTCCGCTGGTCGCCGGTCCGCGGCTGCGAAGACCCTCTGACCGCCATGATCCGCGCGACCGGCCTCGCGTCCGCCACCGGTCTATCGGCCGGCGGCGTCGAATCCGGCGGGTTCTGGGAAGGAAAAACGCGCACGGTGCTCCAGGGACTCCTCCACGCCGCCGCCCTCGAACACCGATCGGCCGCTGAGCTGTTCCGGTGGACACTTGACCCCGCGGCCGCGGCGGACGCCGTCGCCATCCTGAACGGCAGCCCGTCCGCGGCGACCGGCTGGGCTGAGTCGCTGGAGTCGATGATCGACGCCGACCCCCGCACCCGGGACTCGATCTGGCAAGGGGTCTCCCTGGCGCTCGGCGCTCTCGCGGACCCCCGCGTCCTCGACGCCGTCTCACCGCGCGATGGCGAGGACTTCGACCCGGAGGCGTTCCTGACCGGACGCGGCACCCTGTACCTGCTCGCCACGGGGGCCGGCGCCGGTGCTTCAGCTGCCCTCGTCGCGGCGTTCGTCGAGGATCTCGCCGAGACGGCCCGCCGCCTCGCCGCCTCCTCTCCCGGCGCGCGCCTCGACCCACCACTGCTGCTCGCCCTCGACGAAATCGCCAACCTCGCCCCGCTCCCTTCCCTGCCCACCCTCATGGCCGAGGGCGGCGGCACGGGCATCACGACCATGCCGGTCTTGCAGTCCCTCGCCCAGGCCCGCGACCGGTGGAACGAGAACCAGGCCAACGCGATCTGGGACGCCTCCATCGTGAAGATCATCCTCGGCGGTGCCTCCAACAGCCGAGACCTCCAAGACCTCTCCGCGCTCATCGGCGAACGCGACGAATACACCGACGCGGTTACCATCGGCGACCACGGCTCCCGGTCCAACCAGCGCTCCGTCCGCCGCGTCCCGATCCTGCCGCCGGATCGCATCCGCACCCTCCCGTTCGGCGCAAGCATCACCCTGCTCCGCTCGGCACCCCCGATCATCGCCGACCTGAACCCGTGGCCGGCCCGCCGCGACGGCGCCCAGCTCAAGGCAGACCGGAGCGAGATCGAAGCCCTCCTGCGGCGACCGACAGGACCCTGATCCGCAACTACGGGGAGTCGCGGCGCACCTGCCCGACAAGGGCGACCCAATCCGAGTCGTCACCGATCAGGAAGGCAGTCCCATGGCGATCCACACACAGCAATCCGTCTCCGGGTTCATCGCATCCGAGCCGCAGCTCAGCCACACGGCCAAAGGCGACGCGAGGTTCTATGCCCGCATCGGCCAGGAGCACTACCGGCGCGAGGCCGACGGATCGTTCACAGAGCTCGAGCCGACGTTCCATGACCTCGTGGCCTACCGCGCCACGGCGGAGCGGGCGTACGAGCGGCTTCAGAAGGGCGACAGCTTCGTCGCCGAGGGGTACGCCCACACCTTCGAGCACGAACGCGACGGGCAGAGCGTCGAGAGCGAGGAATTCGTGGCCAAGAAGATCGGGCACAACCTCGCCCGAACCACTTACGAGGTCGACCGCACCCGCCGGGCACAGGCTGCCGCCGAACGCGAATCCCCAGCCACCGGCCCCCAGATGAGCGAGGCCCGCAGGGACCCGGCAAACGCCTCCTCGGCGCTCGGACTCTGAACGGCCACCGGGATGAGGGCCAACCGTGACACGGCACCCGAGCCGGACGAGCCAGAGCCCGACGACATAGGCGAGTACGGCGGCCCAGACTTGGCCGAGCCGCCGCACCCGATCAACTGGAACCTGCTCACCGCCGACGAAGCGGAATCCGAATGGCTGGAGCTTAACGCGTGGGTGAACTGGCTTCGCCACACTTATGGTCTCCCAGCCGCGGTGATTCCGCCGGCCTGGCACCGGCATCCCGAACTGGTCTGGGAACTCTCGGCGCTCCACCTGCACTGGCTCTGCGCCTATAACCCCGAGCAGAACGGCTCCGCACCGTTGGGGTGGCACCGCGACTTCGCCGAAGCCCGGCAGCGGCTGCGCGACTGGGTGGCCGTGTCCGGCACCCGCCTCGACCGCGACCGACCCACCCGGCAGACCGCCTGGCCAGGTGAAATGCCGGCAACACCCGTCGAGGACACCGTTGTCGCCAACCGCGACGACGACTTCGTTCAGTTCATGCTCGACGAGGTCCGCAAACGCCGCCACTCCGAGGATGCGTTCTATGCAGGCCTCGGCCCAGCCACCCAAGAACTGCCATGAACTAGGGCGTGTCTACTGCGCTCCCGCGCGGCGACGAAGACGAGAGGAGGCGAACCGTTCAGGTTCGCCTCCTCTCCCCCATTCGTCACTTTGCCGACGGTATCTCGCTGACCAGCCGCTCACGGAGCTCGTCGGGATCGACTCGGATCAGCCGTCCGACGCGATAGCCGCGCACGGTCCCGTCCGAGATTCGGCGCCGAAGTGTCTTGACGGATATCCCCAACTGCTCCGCGGCGTCGGCTAGTGATGCAAGCCTCAATCCTCGCTTATCCGGACGGATCTGAACTGCCATGGTGCTGCCCTCCTGTCGGCGATGTTTCCTCACCTCACAGGTGGCCATCGCTGACCGGCCGCGGCTCCCCCGCTCCCCTCTTCGCTGTCGCGATCCGGTCGGCAACACGGTCGCTCATCCGATCGGCGAGCTCGCGGTCGCGCGACATCGTGGCGTGCTGATAGCGGAGCACGACGCGAATGTCGGCGTGCCCGCCACGCCGCATCAGCTCGGCGAGCGTCGCCCCCTCCTGGGCGAAGATCGTCAAGCCCGTGTGGCGGAGATCGTGGAATCGGAACCTCGGCGGAAGGCCAGGGACGGCATCCCGCGCGTCCGCCCAGACGTATCCCCATCGTGTGTTCGACAGCGGAACGCTGCCACGGATGTTCGTTGGGATCAACGGGGACTTGGCCTCCGGCGCAACGTTGTCCCGCAGGTGCGCTTCGAGGCGGTCACGCATAATCCTCGGGACGCTGAGAGACCTTTTGCCGGCGTCACTCTTCAGCTCGCTCGAGTAGTCACCGGTGTTCGCGTTCAGTTGCCGGCGCACGTGCAGTGTGGCAGTACCGTCATCGTGCCACTCGATGTCCCTGCGTTGCAGTCCCAGACACTCGCCGCGCCGCAGCTGGCACCACGCCGCGAAAAGCACCATGATCGCCCACTGCTTCGGCGTTGCCGCGTACAGATCCTCGATCTGCTCCGGGCTTGCTACGTCCTCGCTGTCGTCGTGGTCGGCGTCATGCCGCACCGGCTGCTGCTTCGGAATCGAGATGTTCGGTGCGGCCGGGATGATTCCGTCACGCGCGGCCTGCCGCAGGATCATCATCAGGACGATCAGCACCGGCCGTGTGATGCCGTTGAACTTGGACCTGGGATTCAGCGGCGAGGGGATTGCGTCAAGGCGATCGGTCATCACGCGGATGCGCGCCTCGTCGATCCGGCGTACTGGAGTGTCTCCGAACTCCGGGATCAGGTAGCCGTCGACCTTGCTCTTGTACGAGCGGATGGTTCCGATGGCGCGTTTCTTCCCGCTGCGGTTCGGCTGGGTGCGTATCAGCGCGAGCCAGCGATCCGCGTACTCGGAGAAGCCTATGGACCGAGCCTTCTCCATTTCGGCCTCCGCTCGGCGACGAGCCGCGAGCACCGAAGGCGATTCCCACTCCTCGCGCGCGATCTTTGTGTGTACGCCGGCGAGCCAAGCGCGGGCATCGGTCTTCGTGAGGAACGTCAGCGGCTTGTCGTCCGCCGTTCGGGCCGTATATGTCTCGCCGTCCGGCGCCGGATACCGAGCCTGCCAGCGTCCGGATGGAAGCTTACGGAGACTCCCCCACGCTTCCCGCTTGGATGCCGATGTTCCTCTGGTGGTGGTGGCGCTCATCGTGTCCTCCAGTGGCCTCGAGCGGACTCGCGCGGGTCGCCGTGCCACTGCGTGCCATTCGAAGTCACCACCCCCCAAGATTCGGCTGTCACCTGGGCTTTCGCCCCGGAGACTGCCCCTCCTGTGGCACGCTGTGGCACGACGCCGGTGGCATACCGTGACCGGATTTCAGACGGACGACCACCCCGCTCTCGTCCGGAGGGTGCGCGCGTGCCACCCACGTGCCGTGTCGAACGGCTGCTGATGTCCATCTCTGGCCTCCTCTGTCCGTTGGGAGAAGGCACGAAAAGAGGCCCGGAACCGCAGAAACCTGCAGGTCCGGGCCTCCCATCAGCCCTTACGGGCGCCGGGCTGAGATCACTTTCTCAGAAGTCCCAGTCCTCATCCTCAGTGTTCACGGCCTTGCCGATCACGTAGCTCGACCCCGACCCCGAGAAGAAGTCGTGGTTCTCATCCGCATTGGGGGAAAGGGCCGAGAGGATCGCCGGGTTCACGTCCGTCACCGACGAGGGGAACATGGCCTCGTAGCCGAGGTTCATGAGCGCCTTGTTGGCGTTGTAGTGCAGGAACTTCTTGACGTCCTCGGACAGGCCCACGGGATCGTAGAGATCGTGCGTGTACTGGACCTCGTTCTCGTACAGCTCGAAGAGCAGCTCGAACGTGTAGTCCTTGATCTCCTGGCGCTTCTCCTCGGAGACCTTTTCGAGGCCCTTCTGGAACTTGTAGCCGATGTAGTAGCCGTGCACGGCCTCGTCGCGGATGATGAGCCGGATGAGGTCGGCCGTGTTCGTGAGCTTGGCCCGCGAGGACCAGTACATGGGCAGGTAGAAGCCCGAGTAGAACAGGAAGCTCTCGAGCAGGGTCGAGGCCACCTTGCGCTTGAGCGGCTCGTCGCCACGGTAGTAGTCCATGACGATGTGCGCCTTGCGCTGGAGGTTCTCGTTCTCGAGGCTCCACCGGAACGCGTCGTCGATCTCCTTGGTCGAGCACAGCGTCGAGAAGATCGACGAGTAGCTCTTCGCGTGGACCGACTCCATGAACGCGATGTTCGTGTACACGGCCTCTTCGTGCGGCGTGATCGCATCGGGGATGAGGCTCACGGCGCCGACCGTACCCTGGATCGTGTCGAGCAGCGTGAGGCCCGTGAACACGCGCATCGTGAGCTGCTGCTCCTGCGCGGTGAGGGTGTGCCACGACTGGACGTCGTTGGAGAGCGGCACCTTCTCGGGCAGCCAGAAGTTGTTCACGAGGCGGTTCCACACCTCGACGTCCTTCTCATCCTGGATGCGGTTCCAGTTGATCGCCTGGACGTGGTCGAGGAGCTTGAGCTTCTCGGGGGTCATGGGAGGTCCTTTCGAGCGGAACGAGAGTCAACTATCACAGCATGCAGCTGACGCAACCCTCCACCTCCGTGCCCTCGAGCGCGAGCTGGCGGATCCGGATGTAGTAGAGCGTCTTGATGCCCTTCCTCCACGCGTAGATCTGGGCCTTGTTGATGTCACGCGTCGTCGCCGTGTCCTTGAAGAACAGCGTGAGCGAGAGGCCCTGGTCCACGTGCTGGGTCGCGGCGGCGTACGTGTCGATGATCTTCTCGTAGCCGATCTCGTACGCGTCCTGGTAGTAGTCCAGGTTGTCGTTCGTCAGGTACGGCGCCGGGTAGTAGACGCGCCCGATCTTGCCTTCCTTGCGGATCTCGATCTTCGACGCGACCGGGTGGATCGAGGACGTCGAGTTGTTGATGTAGCTGATCGAGCCCGTCGGCGGGACGGCCTGAAGGTTCTGGTTGTAGATGCCGTGCTCCATGACGGAGGCCTTGAGCGCACGCCAGTCGTCCTGCGTGGGAACGTTCACGTTCGCCTCGGCGAAGATCTCACGCACGCGGTCGGTCGTGGGCGCCCACTCCTGCTCGGTGTACTTGTCGAAGAACTCCCCCGACGCGTACTTGGAGTTCTCGAAGCCACCGAACGCGTGGCCGTGCTCCTGCGCGAGCAGGTTGGACGCCCGCAGCGCGTGGAACAGCACGGTGTAGAAGTAGATGTTCGTGAAGTCGAGGCCCTCTTCGGAGCCATAGTGCACCCGCTCGCGGGCCAGGTAGCCGTGCAGGTTCATCTGGCCGAGGCCGATCGCGTGGGACTTCGAGTTGCCCTCCGCGACCGAAGGAACCGACTGGATGTCGCTCATGTCGGACACTGCCGAGAGCGCGCGGATGGCCGTCTCGATGGAGAGCCCGAAGTTCGTCGAATCCATCGTCTTGGCGATGTTCATCGACCCGAGGTTGCACGAGATGTCCTTGCCCACCTGGGCGTATGTGAGGTCCTCGTTGTAGATCGACGGCGAGGACACCTGCAGGATCTCCGAGCAGAGGTTGCTCATGGTCACCTTGCCGGCGATCGGGTTGGCCCGGTTCACCGTGTCCTCGAACATGATGTACGGGTAGCCCGACTCGAACTGGATCTCCGCGAGGGTCTGGAAGAATTCGCGCGCGTTGATCTTCGTCTTCTTGATCCGCGAGTCGTCGACCATCTCGTAGTACTTCTCGGTGACCGAGACGTCGGAGAATGGCATGCCGTACACGCGCTCCACATCGTACGGGGAGAACAGGTACATGTCCTCGTTCCGCTTGGCGAGCTCGAACGTGATGTCCGGGATCACGACGCCGAGGGAGAGCGTCTTGATGCGGATCTTCTCATCCGCGTTCTCACGCTTCGTGTCGAGGAAGCGGTAGATGTCCGGGTGGTGCGCGTTGAGGTACACGGCGCCGGCGCCCTGCCGCGCGCCGAGCTGGTTCGCATAGGAGAACGAGTCCTCAAGGAGCTTCATGACCGGGATGACGCCCGAGGACTGGTTCTCGATCTGCTTGATCGGGGCGCCGTGCTCGCGGATGTTCGTGAGCGAGAGCGCCACACCGCCGCCGCGCTTCGAGAGCTGGAGGGCCGAGTTGATGCCGCGCGCGATCGACTCCATGTTGTCCTCGATGCGCAGGAGGAAGCACGAGACGAGCTCGCCGCGCTGCTTCTTGCCCGCATTGAGGAACGTCGGGGTCGCCGGCTGGAAACGCCCGGCGATGATCTCGTCCATGATCTGGGTGGCCAGCTGCTCGTCGCCGCGCGCGAGGTGGAGGGCCACCATGCACACACGGTCCTCGTAGCGCTCGAGGAAGCGCTTGCCGTCGAAGGTCTTCAGCGTGTACGACGTGTAGAACTTGAACGCACCAAGGAACGTCTCGAACCGGAACTTCTTCTTGTACGCGCGGCTGAAGAGCTCGCGGATGAAGTTCATCGTGTACTGGTCGAGGGTCTCGCGCTCGTAGTAGTCGTTCTTGAGCAGGTACTCGAGCTTCTCATCCAGGTCGTGGAAGAACACCGTGTTGGTGTTGACGTGCTGGAGGAAGTACTGCCGCGCGGCGTAGCGATCGGCCTCGAACTGGATCTTGCCGTCCTCGCCGTACAGGTTCAGCATCGCGTTGAGCTCGTGGTAGCCCAAGCCCTTGTACTTCGCGGGCATTTCCTTGGGGTCCGCAGCCGCTACTGCGGGTTCTGCGACAGTCGTGTCCAAAATGCGTCCAATCCTTCGGTGACCCGGGCCACGTCGTCGGGCGTGCCCATGAGCTCGAATCGATAGAGATGAGGGACTTTGCACTTGACGGCGACGATGTCACCCGCCGCGCAGTAGTTGTCCCCGAAGTTCGTGTTGCCCGCGCTGATGACCCCCCGGATGAGGGACCGGTTCTGCGGATCGTTGAGAAACCTGATGACCTGCTTCGGCACCGAGCCGGCTCCCCCGGTCCCGCCGTACGTCGGGACGATGAGCACGAACGGCTCCGTAGCCCGGAGCGGCGGTTCATGCGGGTGGAGCGGGATGCGTGCGGCGTCGAGGCCCAGCTTGCCCACAAACCGGTGGGTGTTGCCGGAAACGGACGAGAAGTAGATGAGTCGGCTCGAGGCGAGGCGGGGCTCGGGCTGAGCGCCCGATGCCGCGGCGCCTGCCGCGGCCGTGACCAGCGAGGTCACCTCAGCACCCCCTGCGAGAGAGAAGCGGACGACGGCGGGTCAGGCCACCGCGGACGAGGACGCCAGGGCGAGCTCTTCGATCTTGTCGGGGCGGAAACCCGACCAGTGGCCACCATCGGTGACGACAACGGGCGCCTGCATGTAGCCCATGGACTTGAGTCGCTCAAGGGCCTCCGGGTCCTGGGTGACGTCCACGCTCTGGTAGGCGATGCCCTTCTTGTCGAGGGCACGGTAAGTAGCGTTGCACTGCACACAAGCAGGCTTCGTATAAACCGTGACGTTCATGGTTCCTTCCCTCCTGGAAGACTTGCTGGCTTCGGCCCGTTGTGGGCCCCCCATTCGGCCGCAGCCTTCCCCAAGTGGATCGGACTGCCCGGCGTGCTCTCCACACTACATGTAGTGGTGGGTGCCGCCGTGGACCCCAAGATGATGTCTTACAAGTATGTCATTCTTAACGTTCGGAGTCCACACTTACTGCACAGTAAACACACACCGACTCCCGCGAAATTCCGCCCTTTTCGCCCCCTCTTCCACAGGCTGTGGAGGGCTGGATGCACACCCAAAAATTTTGCGTGTCGTTCATCTCACGGCGTGTCGCGTGTCGGCGCGGCGGCCTCGACGCCCGCCCTTCCGCGCGTGTCGTAGTCTGAGATCCCTCTCCCCCGCACGGAACCACACCGCCCCACCGAAGGAGCCGCCCCGATGGTGAACCCTGTCCACCTCCAGACGCTCCTCGAGGTCGTCCGCCAGGGCTCGTTCGCGGCCGCGGCGCAGCGGCTCGGCTACACGGCCTCCGCCGTGTCGCAGCAGATGGCCGCCCTTGAGCGCGAGACGGGGGTCCAGCTGTTCGTCCGCTCGGCCAAGAGCGTGACGCCCACCGAGGCCGCCGTCGTCATGACGCGCCACGCGACCAAGGTGCTCACCGACATCGACGCGCTCAAGGCCGCCACGGCCCGCGCAGCGGAAGCCGCCGGCCGGCTCCTGCGCCTTGGGATCTTCCCGAGCCTCGCGACGTACGTCCTCCCCGCCGTCGTCCGTGGCGAACCGTGGCGCCGCCTCGGCCTCGATCTCCACGTCTCGGTCGCCGAGCCGGGCGAGACCATCCGGGGGCTCCTGACGGGAGGCGAGCTCGACGTCGCCCTCGTCTACCAGGTCGGGCAGAGCGGCCTCGCATGGCCGCACACCATGGACCGCCAATGGATCGGGGACGATCCCTTCCGCGTGGTGCTCCCGGCCTCGTGGGGAATTGCCGACGGCGCGCAGGTCACGTCATCGCAGCTCAACGGCATGCCGTGGATCGTCCATCATCCCGGCGCGGCCGATGCGGCCGTGATCGACCGCCTCTTCGCGAGCTGCGGCCTCGAGCCGCGCGTCGTGGTCTACAGCGACGACTTCAACGCGAGCCTCGGCCTCTCCTCGGCCGGGCTCGGCGCCGCGCTCATCCCGGAACTCGCGCTCCGGTCCCGCCCGGCCGGGGTCGTCGTCGTCGACGTCCCCGAGATCCGGCTCGCACGCAATATCTTCGCCCTGCGCCCCGGCGGATCGTCCGACACGCAGACCGGGCTGTTCCTCGACCTCGTCGCGGAAACGCTCAAAGGCCTCGGTGGCGCCGCCGCTGCAGCGCGGCGCTGACCCGGGCGCTGGCCCACGCTGGCACGGCCGGCAATCGCGGCACGATCGGCAGGATGAGCCCGCGGGCAAGCGCGTCCTTGACCCGACCGTGCGGCGGGTAGATGACCGCGAGGGTGTCCGGGGCGAGCGGCTTGTCGAGCACGGCCTTCACGTGGGAGAACGTCCGGAACGAGTCCTCGCCGTGGTAAGCACCCATGCCGCTCGCCCCGACCCCGCCGAACGGGAGGCCCGGCACGCCGAGATGCAGCGCGGGAACCCCGAACGCGAGGGCGCCTGAACTCGTCTCGAGCTCGAAGCGCCGGCGCGTGGCCGGGGACTCGCTGAAGACGTAGAGCGCGAGCGGCTTGGGCTGCGGCCGCAGGTACGCGAGGGCCGCGTCCTCGTCGTCGACCGCGAGGAGCGGCAGAACAGGACCGAAGATCTCCTCCCGCATGAGCGGTGAGTCGGCCCGGGCCCGCACGAGCGTCGGCTCGATCCAGAGGCTCGCGCGATCGGTCCGCCCGCCGCTGATCACGTCCTCGCCGGCGAGCAGCCCGCGCACCCGGTCGAAGTGCCCGGAGTCGACCATCCGCAGGCCGTGGCCGTCCCCGAGTTGCTCCGCGATGGCAGCCTGCAGCGCCGGGGCGAGTGCCTCAAGGACCGCGGGAGGCCCCAGCACGTAGTCAGGCGCGACGCACGTCTGGCCGCCGTTGAGGAACTTGCCCCAGACGATCCGGCGCGCGGCGGCAGCGAGCGGGACCGTCGCGTCGACGTAGGCGGGCG